>JBBSKO010000121.1:0-6810 GCA_038256225.1 Propionibacteriales bacterium
AGCGACGCAGGTTCGACTCCTGCCCGGGGAGCGTGACGAACGAGCTGACCGTGGTCCTCCTCGCCGCCGGTGGCGGGACGAGGATGAGGTCGAAGACCCCGAAGGTCCTGCACGCCGTCGCCGGCCGCTCCATGGTCGGCCACGTCCTGGCCGCGGTGGGGTCGCTGGACCCCGGCCGCGTCGCGGTCGTCGTGGGCCACCAGCGCGAGCTGGTCGGTCCCCACGTGACCGAGCGGCGCCCCGACGCGCTGCTGGCCGTGCAGGAGGAGCAGCTCGGCACCGGCCACGCGGTCCGGGTCGCGGTCGACGCGCTCGCCGCCGAGGGCCCGGTCACCGGCACGGTCGTGGTCGCGTACGGCGACACGCCCCTGCTCACCGGCGAGGCGCTGCGCGCGTTCGCCGACGAGCACGCCGCCTCCGACTGCGCGGTGAGCGTGCTCTCGGGCCGGGTGCCCGACCCGACGGGGTACGGCCGGGTGCTGCGCGACGCCGACGGCGAGGTCGAGGCGATCGTCGAGGAGAAGGACGCCACGCCGGCACAGCGCGAGATCGCGGAGATCAACTCCGGGATCCTCGCCCTGGACGCCGACTTCCTGCTCGAGGCCCTGCCGCGGCTGCGCAACGACAACGCCAAGGGCGAGTACTACCTCACCGACCTGGTGGGCCTGGCCCGCGAGGCCGGCCTGCACACCGGCGCCCACCCGGTCGCCGACGTGCGTCAGACCGAGGGTGCCAACGACCGGGTGCAGCTGGCGGAGATCGGGCGCGAGCTCAACCGCCGGATCCTTGAGCGCTGGATGCGCGCCGGCGTGACCGTCGTCGACCCGGGCACCACCTGGGTCGACGCCGACGTGGTCCTCGCCCCCGACGTCACCCTGCTCCCCGGCACCCAGCTGCTCGGCGCGACCCTCGTCGCCGAGGACGCCGTGGTCGGGCCCGACACCACCCTGCGCGACTGCGAGGTCGGCGCCGGCGCGAGCGTGGTGCGGACCCACGGGCTGCTCGCGGTGGTCGGCGCCGGAGCCACCGTCGGCCCGTTCGCCTATCTGCGCCCCGGCACCGACCTGGGCGCGGACGGCAAGATCGGCACCTTCGTGGAGACCAAGAACACCGTCCTCGGCCGCGGCGCCAAGGTCCCCCACCTCTCCTACGTCGGCGACGCCGAGGTGGGGGAGGGCACCAACATCGGGGCCGGCTCGATCACCGCCAACTACGACGGGCAGGCCAAGCACCGCACCGTCGTGGGCCGCCACGCGAGGACCGGGTCCCAGAATGTCTTCGTGGCGCCGGTCACGGTCGGCGACGGGGCCTCGACCGGCGCCGGCACCGTCGTCCGCGAGGACGTGCCGGCCGGGGCGCTGGCCGTCTCCGCGGGTCCGCAGCGGGTGATCGAGGGCTGGGCCGCGCGACGCCGCGCCGGGACGGCGCAGGCCGCGGCCGCCGAGGCGGCCGAGGCACATCCCGGGACGCAGGCCGGGGCTGACCAGGCCTCGGGACCCGGAGGTGCGTCCCCGGCGCCGGGTGCGTCAGACTGAACCACGGCCCTCCGCACCCCCGGCGACCCTGGAGCGACGCACCGTGACCGGCATGAAGCGCACGACCGAGAAGAACCTGATGGTCTTCAGCGGGCGGGCGCACCCCGTCCTCGCCCAGGAGGTGGCCGACCTCCTCGGCACCGCACTGGTGCCGCAGAGCGCGTACGAGTTCGCCAACGGCGAGCTCTACGTGCGCTTCGAGGAGTCCGTCCGCGGCTGCGACGCCTTCGTGCTGCAGAGCCACACCGCGCCGATCAACGAGTGGATCATGGAGCACCTGCTCATGGTCGACGCGCTCAAGCGCGCCTCCGCGAAGCGGATCACCGTGGTGATGCCGTTCTACGGCTACGCCCGCCAGGACAAGAAGCACCGTGGTCGCGAGCCGATCTCGGCCCGCCTGGTCGCCGACATGTTCAAGACCGCCGGCGCCGACCGGCTGATCACCGTGGACCTGCACGCCGACCAGATCCAGGGCTTCTTCGACGGCCCCGTCGACCACCTGATGGCGCTGCCGATCCTGGCCGACTACGTCAAGCAGCAGTACGGCGGCCAGTCGCTGTCCGTGGTCTCGCCCGACGCCGGCCGGATCAAGGTGGCCGAGCGCTGGTCGGCGCGCCTCGGCGGCGCCCCGCTGGCCTTCATCCACAAGACGCGTCGCACCGACCGGCCCAACGAGACCGTGGCCAACCGCGTCGTCGGCGAGGTCAAGGGCCGGATGTGCGTGCTGGTCGACGACATGATCGACACCGGCGGGACCATCGTGAAGGCCGCCGAGGCGATCATGGCCGAGGGCGCGGCCGGCGTGATCATCGCGGCCACCCACGCGATCCTCTCCGACCCCGCGGTGGAGCGGCTGAAGAGCTCCCCGGCCGTGGAGGTCGTGGTCACCAACACCCTCCCGCTGGGCGACGTCAGCTTCGACAAGCTCACGTGCCTGTCGATCGCCCCGCTGGTCGGGCGGGCGATCCGTGAGGTCTTCGAGGACGGGTCCGTCACCTCGATGTTCGACGGGCACGCCTGAGCCGCACCCGGCCGACCGGATTGGGCTCCGGCCCCCGGGACGGTCTAAGATCCTCGGGTTGCCTAGGCGAGGGAGCGCGGACACGGTCCGCTGCTCCGTGATCGACAGGGCCGGCGGGCGCGAGAGCGCCGCCCACGCCGCGCTGCCGATCATCGGGCACGCGGTGTCCTCTGCCTCCGGGCGCGGCGACCGCGCCCCCTGCCGGTGACCACCGACCAGCACATCCGCACAGACGAGCACACAGGAGCAACCATGGCCGCCGAGAAGATCAAGGCAGAGACCCGGACCGAGTTCGGCAAGGGCGCGGCGCGCCGCATCCGCCGCTCCGACAAGGTGCCCGCGGTGGTCTACGGCCACGGCGCCGACACCCGTCACCTGACCCTGCCGGGCCACGACACCTGGCTCGCGCTCAAGGCCGGCGGCGCCAACGCGCTGCTCGAGCTCGAGATCGACGGCGAGTCCCAGCTGGCGCTGACCAAGCAGATCCAGGTCGACCCGATCCGCCGCACCCTCGAGCACATCGACTTCGTCGCCGTGCGCCGTGGCGAGCGCGTCACCGTCGACATCGAGGTCCACGTGGTCGGCGAGGCCGGCCCGGACACGCTGGTCGTCACCGAGAACAGCACCCTGACCGTCGAGGCCGAGGCCACGCACATCCCCGAGAGCCTCGAGGTCAGCGTCGAGGGCCTGCCCGCCGGCACCCAGATCACCGCAGCCGAGCTCGACCTGCCCGAGGGCTCGGTGCTGGTCACCGATCCCGAGACGCTGGTCGTCAACGTCACCGAGCAGATGACCGCCGAGGCGCTGGAGGCCGAGCTCGAGGACGCCGAGGCCGAGGCCGGCATCGAGCGCGAGGACTCGGACGAGGAGCAGGCAGAGGGCGGCTCCGAGGACGCCGAGGGCGACTCCGCCACCGGCGACGACGACGCCCAGGGTGGCGACAAGGAGTGAGGACCACCCGGCTCAGGTGGTTCCTGGGCCGACTGGTCTCCCCGGTGCGGGGGGCGGACGCGCTCGCGTCCGCCCCCCGCACCCGTACCGAGCGCGAGGAGGACCCGGTGGACGACGCCGGAGCATGGCTGGTCGTCGGCCTCGGCAACCCCGGGCCCGGGTACGCCGGGCACCGCCACAACGTCGGCTACCTCGTCGCCGACGAGCTGGCCCGCCGCCTGGGGTCCCGGTGGCGTGCGCACAAGTCGGGCCGCGCCGACGTGGTCGAGGGTCGCCTGGGCATCCCCGGGTCGCCGGGGCCCCGGATCGTGCTGGCGCGTCCCCGCTCCTACATGAACGAGCTCGGCGGCCCGGTCAAGGCGCTGGCCGGCTTCTACAAGACCGACCTCGACCACGTCGTGGCCGTCCACGACGAGCTCGACATCGACTTCGGCACGTTGCGGGTGAAGCGCGGCGGTGGCGACAACGGCCACAACGGGCTGCGCTCGATGCGGGCCTCGCTCGGCGGCGGCGAGTTCTACCGCGTGCGCGCCGGGATCGGCCGCCCGCCGGGGCGTCAGGACGTCGCCGACTTCGTGCTGTCCGACTACGCCAAGCGCGAGCGCGACGAGCTGGCGCTGCAGGTGGATACCGCGGCCGACGCCGTGGAGTGCCTGCTCACCGAGGGCCTCGATCGCACCCAGCAGCGGTTCAACTCCTAGCGGCGGCCGGGGGCACGGCGGGGGCCGAGCTAGGTGGCGTCGCCCACGCGGTCCGCGGGGTCGCCGGGAGGACGCCACCCCACCCGGTGGGCCAGCCCGACGGCCGCCAGCTGGGAGCCGACCTCGAGCTTGGCCAGCACGGCCTTGACCTGCGTGCGCACGGTGCCCTCGGAGACCACCTTGCGCTCGGCGATCTCGCGCACCGACCGTCCGGCCATCAGGTGGGCGAGCACCTCGCGCTCCCTGTTCGACAGCAGCTCCAGGCGCTTCATGGTCACCTCGCTCTCCTGGCGGTCCCGCCGCCAGGCCGCGATCAGGGACTCGCGCTCCTCCGTCGTGAGCACCGGCAGCCCGGTGCGCAGCCGGCGTACGACCGCCAGGATCTCGTTGAGCCGACGGTCCTTGCTGACGATCGCCCGGGCGCCGCGCTGGATGCACCCGCCGAGGCGAGCGGCGTCGAGCGTGCTCGAGACGATGACCACGTTCGCGCCGGCCTCGGCGAGGGGCCGGATCAGGGCGTCCGAGTCGCCGAAGTCACCGAGGTGCAGGTCGAGCAGCACCACGTCGGGGCGGTGCCTCAGCACGCTCTGCACGGCCGCGCGGCTGCTGGTGCCGGCTTTGGGCGGGTCGGGGCGGATGGCGGTGTACTGCTCGACCCCCAGGGCCAGCTCGAGGGACTCGGCGAACAGGGCGTGGTCGTCGAGCACGACCACGCGGTAGTCCGAGCGTGCGGTGCCCGGGGTGCTCACCGGGGGTTCCCGAGACGACGTTGCGATGACACGCGCCGAGCACCCCCACTAGTCCTCCCGGCCCGGCAGGACAACCGGAGCGGTGCGCCAAGTTAACCAGGGTCCGTCCTCGGTGCCTGCCGGATCGGCGGACGCGCCCGCGGACCGTGGACCTCAGCATCCCGAAAACTAGGGAAAACGGCCCTTGACCGCAGGGACGCGCCAATGGTGGCGGCACAGTCTTACGAGACGGCATCGCGACCACCGGACCTCTCGGGTCGGGGGGCGGTGCAGCAAGGTCACGGCGGGGAGCGACATGGGCCACGGTTGGGAGCACGGGCTGGTCCTGGTGGACGGTGAGCCGACCCTCGTCGTCGACGCCACGGCCGCCGCGCTGCGAGGGCACGGCGTGGACGCCCGCGTGGGGCAGGAGGACGGTGCCCCCGCGGCCGGTTCGCTGCTGCTGATCGTGCCGGCGGGCGCCGAGGCGCTGTGCCGTGCCCTGGACACCGTCGGCCGGCACCGGCTGCCCTGGGGTGCGATCGTGGACGGACGGTCCGACGCCCGGGTTGCGGCGACGGTGGACCTCCTCGGTGAGGCCGGCGCGTCCTGGGTGCTCGACGCCGACGCCGGCCTGCCGTCGGTCCTGGCCGCCGTCCAGACTCTGGCGGCGCTCGGGGTTCCCACCGACGCCGCCGCCCCCGCTGCCCCTCCCCGCGCCGACGCGCCGACGCGCGCCGGCGTCGCGGTGACGACCTCGCCGGCCCGGCGGCTGGCCTCGCTCACGTCCGAGGAGCGGACGGTCCTGGAGGCGATGGCCGGTGGTCGGTCGCTCGGCGAGACCGCCGAGGCCACCGGCTCGACCGTGTCCACCGTGCGCGCGCACCGCCGCTCGGTCCGCACCAAGCTCGGTGTCCGCTCGCACCTGGCTGCGGTGGCGCTGCTGGTCCGACAGCAGGCCGAGGACGCCCCGTACCGCGGACGCACCACGTCGGGCCCGGCAGGGCCGGTACGTCCCGGAGCGCCGGTCGCGCACCTGGCCCGACCGGGGTCCCGGCTGTGACTAGGCTGGGACGGTGGATCACAGCCCCCAGCAGCCCGACGCCCCGCCCCGCGAGGCGACCACCGACGACCACGTCCTGGCCACCTGGCTGGCGGAGCAGGCCGGGCACCTCCTGCTGGAGGTCCGCCGGCAGGGCCTGGAGGGCCGCGAGCTCAAGGACGCCGGGGACGCCGCGGCGCACGAGCTGCTGATGCGGCTGGTCGCCGAGATGCGTCCCGACGACGCGGTGCTCTCCGAGGAGGGCAAGGACGACAAGGCGCGCCTGACGGCCGACCGGGTGTGGATCATCGACCCGCTCGACGGCACGCGGGAGTTCTCCGAGCCCCCGCGGGACGACTGGGCGGTCCACGTGGCGCTCTGGCAGCGCGGGGCCGGTGACGGCTCCGGCGGGGACGGCGACCTGGTCGCCGGGGCGGTGGCCCAGCCGGCCCTGGGGGAGACCTTCAGCACCGGTGGGACGCGCGAGGTCCCGCCGCGGACCTCCGACCGCCCGCGGATCGCGGTGTCGCGCAGCCGTCCCCCGGCCTTCGTGGCCGCGCTGGCCGAGGAGCTCGACGCCGAGCTGGTCCCGATGGGTTCGGCCGGGGTCAAGGTGATGTCGGTCGTGCGTGACCTCACCGACGCCTACGTGCACGCCGGCGGCCAGTTCGAGTGGGACAGCGCCGCACCCGTGGCGGTGGCTCGCGACGCGGGGCTCTTCACCTCCCGCGTCGACGGGTCGCCGCTGCAGTACAACCAGGACGAGGTCTACCTCCCCGACCTGATCGTGTGCCGTCCCGAGCTGGCCGAGCAGGTCGTGGCGTTCGTGCGC
>JBBSKO010000122.1:0-6763 GCA_038256225.1 Propionibacteriales bacterium
CCAGGGCGCCTCCGGGGTGGACCAGCGCCGGGCGCGCAGCCTCGTCGGCCAGGACCTCGACAGCCTCGAGGAGCAGGCCCAGGGCCTGACGGGGTCGTTCAAGATCCAGGTGACCGGGCCGTGGACCCTCGCCGCCACGGTGGAGCGCCCGCGTGGCGACGCCGTCCTCGGGGACCACGGGGCGCGTCGCGAGCTGGCCCAGGCGCTGGCGGAGGGCCTCGTCGGCCACGTCGCCGACGTCCGTCGCCGGCTGCCCGACGTCGAGCGCCTCGTCGTGCAGGTCGACGAGCCCGCGCTCCCGTCAGTGCTCGGTGGCCGGGTGCCCACCGCGTCGGGGCTGCACCGGCACCGGAGCGTCCACCTGCCCGAGGCCTCCGACACCCTGGCCGCCGTGCTCGACGCGGTCGCCGCGGCCGGGGGCGAGCCGTGGGTCCACGCGTGCGCCCCGCACACGCCCCTCGACCTGCTCCGCGGTGCCGGCGCCCGCGGTCTGGTCGTCGACCTCGACCAGCTCGCCGCCGAGGACCACGACCAGCTCGGCGAGGCGCTCGAGGCGGGGGAGTCGGTCGTGCTCGGGGTGCTGCCCTCGACCGATCCCGCCACCCGCCCCTCGGACAAGGACGTCACCGCGCGGGTCGAGCGGTGGCTCGAGATGCTCGGGCTCGATCCCGAGGTCGTCGGCGACCAGCTCGGCGTCTCGCCGTCCTGCGGCCTGGCCGGTGCGTCCGCTGGCTGGGCGCGCGACGCGCTGCGGCTCGCGGCGGCGACCGCGCGCAACCTGACGCCGTAGGGCCGGCCCGGACCGGTCAGGCCCCCGCCGCCGAGGTACGGGCCGGGCGCCGGGCGAGCAGACGGCGGCCCACGACCGTGGCCGGCACCCCGAGCAGGGCCAGGACGAGGGCGAAGGGCAGCAGCGCGCCCGCCACGACGGCCACGCCGGCACCGATCCCGCCCAGGGCCTCCCACCCGTCCTTCAGGCCGCCCACGAAGGCGAGGTCGTCCTCCTCGGGCCGGGGCGGTGCGTCCTCGTCGTCGGCCTGCTCGAGGTAGACGGTGATCGTGGACAGCGTGGTCTGGTCCTGCAGGTAGGCCAGCTGCCCCTTCAGCGAGTCGAGCTCGGCCTGCCGCCGGCTCAGCTGGGCCTCGATCGAGACGATGTCGCGGAGGTCCTGCGCCTGGCCGAAGAGCACCTCGACCCGCTCGAGGCTCTGCTCCTGCGCCCTGACGCGGGCCTCGGTGTCGATCACCTCGCCGGTGACGTCCTGCGCCTTGCGGGTCGACTCGGTGACCGTGCCGAGCCCGCCGATGCCGGTCATCGCGGCGTCGAACTCGTCGCTGGGGACGCGCAGCTCGACCCGGGAGAGCCGTACCTGTCCCTCGTCGCCGGCGGTGGTCTTCTCGTCCGCGACCGAGCCGCCGTAGGTGTCGAGCAGCTTGTCGAGGTCGAACCGCGCCCCGGCGACGTCGTCGCTCTCCACCGTCAGCGTCCCGGTCTGGATGATCGCGGGCTCGCCCGCCGGGCCGGTCGGCTCCTCGGCGGCGCTGGCCACCGGGCCGGCGCGCCGGGCGTCCGGAGCCACGTCGAGGGACGACGCGCCGTCGGACAGCGCGTCCTCCCCGCTCCCGGGCGCCCGCTCCTCGCCGACCTCGGTCTCCGAGGCGACGGACCCGGCCGAGGAGGACTCCGATCCCCCCGAGGAGCAGCCGGCGAGCCCGAGCCCGGTCGTGAGGAGGAGGGCCAGGCCCAGGGACGGCAGGCGCTTCACGGTGGTGGTGACGGTGGTGGTCATGCGGCTACGACGGCCGCGGACCCGTCCTGGTTCCGCCGAGATGACGCTTCCGGACAGCCGAGATGACGCTCGCGGCGCGTCGAGGTGACGATGTCGGACAGGGCGGCGGTCGATGGGTGGATCGCGTGCACCGGGTACGTGCGATCTACCCATCGACATCGTCGTGGCGGTGCGCCGGTGGTCGAGGAGCGAGGGTCTCGAGACCTGGTCCCGTCGGCCTCTGTCCGTCGGTGGACGCGCCTGTCAGGCGGTGCGGCGGCGCCGGAGGAAGGGGTCCTGCAGCGACGGCGGGGCGTACCCGGCGTCGTCGCGGGCGAGGTTGACGCCCGGCGGGACGATCTCGTCGATCCGGTCGAGCACGTCGGTCGACAGCGTGACGTCGACCGCGCCGAGCTGTGTCTCGAGCTGCTCCATCGTGCGGGGTCCGATGATCGGGGCGGTGACGCCCGGGTGCTGCATCACGAAGGCCAGCGCGAGGTGCACCAGCGTCACGCTGGTCTCCTCGGCCAGCACGGCCAGCGCCTCGGCCGCCTCGAGCTTGGCCTGGTTCTCGGGCAGCGAGAGGTCGTACTGGCTGGACCGCATCCGCGAGCGGTGGTTGTCGGGTGCGTCCTGGCCCGTACGGAAGCGGCCGGTCAGCCAGCCGCCGTTGAGGGGGCTCCACGGGATGACGCCCATGCCGTACCGCTCGGTCGCCGGGAGCAGGTCGGCCTCGATCCCGCGGGCCAGGATCGAGTACGGCGGCTGCTCGGTCACAAAGCGCCCCAGACCGCGGCGCTGGGAGATCCACTGCGCCTCGACCACGTCGGCGGCCGGGAAGGTCGAGCAGCCGAAGGCGCGGATCTTGCCCTGCTGCTGGAGGTCGGTCAGGGCGGCGAGGGTCTCCTCGACGTCGGTCTCCCGCTCGGGACGGTGCACCTGGTAGAGGTCGATCCAGTCGGTGCGGAGCCGGCGCAGGCTGGCCTCGACCTCCTGGACGATCCAGCGACGCGAGTTGCCGCGGTTCAGCGGGTTGCCGGTCTGGCCCAGGTCGACGTCCATCGGTCCGTGGAACTTGGTGGCGAGGACGACCTCGTCGCGCCGACCCTCGAGCGCCTTGCCGACGATCTCCTCGGACTCGCCGCGGGAGTAGATGTCGGCGGTGTCGACGAAGTTGACGCCGCCGTCGAGCGCGCGGTGGATGATCCGCGTCGACTCGTCGTGGTCCGGCTCGCCCCACGCGCCGAACATCATCGCGCCGAGGCAGAGGGGGCTGACCATCATGCCGGTGGGTCCGAGGCTCCTGTAGTCCATGGTGGCGACGCTAGGTCATGTCCCCACACCCGGGACGTCCGTCACGACCCGGGGGCCAAGGTGGGACCTGGGTTTGACGCCACCGCCCGGGTGCGGTTCCGTCAGGGGGTGCCCGAGCTCTTCATCGCCGGTCGGTGGCGCGACGCCTCCGACGGCTCCACGCGCCAGGTCCGCTGCCCCGCGGACACCATCCAGGTCGTCGCCGAGGTCTCCGAGGCCACCGCCGAGGACGCGGTCGCCGCCGTCGTGGCGGCGCGCAGCGCCTTCGACAACGGCCCGTGGCCACGGACGCCCGCGCCCGAACGGGCGGCGCTGCTGCACCGCCTGGCGGATCGCCTCGAGACCGACAAGGAGGAGGTGGCGCGGCTGGAGTCCCTGGACACCGGCAAGCGGATGGTCGAGTCGCGCCTCGACGTGGACGACATCGTCAACGTCTTCCGCCACTACGCCGGGCTGGCGCAGGCCGACGCCGGGCGCGTGGTCGACACCGGCATGCCCGACGTGGTGAGCAAGGTCGTCCACGAGCCGGTCGGTGTGTGCTCGCTGATCACCCCGTGGAACTTCCCGCTCCTGCAGACCTCCTGGAAGGTCGCCCCCGCGCTGGCCGCGGGCAACACCTTCGTGCTCAAGCCCAGCGAGCTGACGCCCTCCACCGCGATCTGGCTGATGCGCGCGCTGACCGACGTCGGTCTGCCCGACGGCGTCGCCAACCTCGTGCTCGGCGCCGGCGACCGCGTCGGCCCGACGCTGACCACCGCGCCCGAGGTCGACCTCGTCTCCTTCACCGGCGGTCTGGTCACCGGGCGGCGGGTGATGGCCGCGGCAGCCGAGACCGTGAAGAAGGTCGCCCTCGAGCTGGGCGGCAAGAACCCCAACATCGTCTTCGCCGACGCCGACCTCGAGACCGCGCTCGACATGGCGCTGACCGCGATCTTCCTCGACTCCGGCCAGGTCTGCTCCGCGGGAGCCCGGCTGGTCGTCGAGGACTCCATCCACGACGAGTTCGTCGACGCGCTGGTGGCGCGCACCGAGCTGATCCGGCTCGGCGGCCCCTTCGACGGCGACGCCGAGACCGGCCCGCTGATCTCCGAGGCGCACCGCGACAAGGTGGAGGCCTACGTCGCGGCCGGCCTCGCCGAGGGCGCGGTGCTCCGGGTCGGCGGCTCGCGGCCCGAGGGGGAGGCGTACGAGCGGGGCTGGTTCTACCGGCCCACGATCCTCGACGGCTGCGCGGCCGACATGAGCTGCGTGCAGGACGAGTCGTTCGGACCCGTGCTGACCGTCGAGACCTTCACCGGCGCCGACGCGGACGGCCTCGAGGACGCCGCGGTCTCGATCGCCAACGACACCATCTTCGGGCTGGCCGGCGCGGTCTGGACCCGCGACGCCGGACGCGCCGAGCGGGTCGCGGCGCGGCTGCGCCACGGCACGATCTGGATCAACGACTACCACCCGTACGTGCCCCAGGCCGAGTGGGGCGGGTACAAGCAGAGCGGCATCGGTCGCGAGCTGGGCCTGGCCGGGCTGGACGAGTACCGCGAGACCAAGCACGTGTGGCACAACACCCGCCCCGTCCCCCAGGGCTGGTTCGGACCGAGCGAGGGAGACGCGTCATGAGCGAGCGCTACGACTACGTGATCGTGGGGGGCGGCTCGGCCGGCTCCGCGCTGGGCAACCGCCTCTCGTCCGACCCCGGCACCCGGGTGCTCGTCCTCGAGGCCGGCCGCACCGACACCAAGCTCGACCCGTTCATCCACATGCCGGCCGCGCTGCCGTACCCGATCGGGAACCGGCTCTACGACTGGAAGTACACCTCCGAGCCCGAGCCGCACATGGGCGGCCGGACGGTCTACCACGCCCGCGGCAAGATCCTCGGCGGCTCCTCCAGCATCAACGGAATGATCTTCCAGCGCGGCAACCCGCTCGACTACGAGCGCTGGGGCGCCGACGCCGGCATGGAGCACTGGGACTACGCCCACTGCCTGCCGTACTTCAAGCGGATGGAGACCACCACCGCGGGCGCCGACGCGTGGCGCGGCGGCGCCGGTCCGCTGGTGCTCGAGCGCGGCCCGGCGTCCTCACCGCTCTTCGGTGCCTTCTTCGAGGCCGTCCAGCAGGCCGGCCACCCGCTGACCGACGACGTCAACGGCTACCGCCAGGAGGGTTTCGCGCCCTTCGACCGCAACGTCAGCCGCGGTCGGCGACTCTCGGCCAGCTGGGCCTACCTGCACCCGGTGATGAGCCGGCCCAACCTCGACGTGCACACGCTCGCGCAGGTCACCGGCCTGCGGGTCGCCCGGGAGGCCGGCGGCCCCCGCGTCACCGGGGTCGACTACGTGCGCGGGGTGGGCCGCCGCGGGGCGCGCCGGAGCGTCGAGGCCGGCGAGGTCATCCTCTGCGGCGGCGCGCTCAACTCCCCCCAGCTGCTCCAGCTGGCCGGGATCGGGGACCCCGAGCTGCTCAAGCGGCTCGACATCGACGTGATCGCCGACCTGCCCGGCGTCGGGGCGAACATGCAGGACCACCTCGAGGTCTACATCCAGCACGCCGCCAAGCAGCCGGTCTCGATCGCGCCGTGGCTCAAGCACCGGCACAAGCCCCGGATCGGTGCCGAGTGGCTCTTCGGCCGGCGCGGGGTGGGGGCGTCGAACCACTTCGAGGCCGGCGGGTTCCTGCGCAGCAACGACCAGGTGGACTACCCGAACCTGATGTTCCACTTCCTGCCGATCGCGATCCGGTACGACGGCTCGCGGCCGGCCGCCGAGCACGGCTACCAGGTGCACATCGGCCCGATGTACTCCGACGTGCGCGGCAGCCTGAAGATCCGCAGCACCGACCCGTTCGAGCACCCGGCGCTGCAGTTCAATTACCTCTCGACCGAGAACGACCGGCGCGAGTGGATCGAGATGGTGCGCTCGGCGAGGAACATCCTCGAGCAGCCGGCCTTCGCGCCGTTCTCGGCCGGCGAGATCTCGCCGGGTCCCGGGGTCAGCACCGACCAGGAGATCCTGGACTGGGTCGCGCAGGACGCCGAGACCGCGCTGCACCCCTCCTGCACCGCCCGGATGGGCACCGACGCCGACTCCGTGGTCGACCCGTCGACGATGCGCGTGCACGGTGTCGAGGGTCTGCGCGTGGTCGACGCGTCGGTGATGCCCTACGTCACCAACGGCAACATCTACGCCCCGGTGATGATGCTCGCCGAGAAGGCCGCCGACCTGATCGCGGGCAATACGCCACTGGCGCCGGAGGACGCACCGTTCTACCGTCACGGAACCGGCATGCCGCTGTACCCCCAGGGGGACCCGCGCAACGACGCGCGGCCCGGCACCGTCCAGGTCCACTGAGCGTCGGCCCCGCGGGGCCGGCGTGCAGACAAGGAGAGCAGCGATGACCGATCTCGACTCACGACCCGGTACGGCCGGCCCGGCCCCCGAGGAGCCGGCCTCCCGGCTCAACCTGCCGGTGTTCGTCCCGGCCGCGTTGATCACGCTGGCGGTGACGATCTGGTGCGTGGCCGCGCCGACGCAGGCCGAGAGCACCCTGGCCTCGCTGGTGGGGCGCGTCTCCACCGGCTTCGGCTGGTTCTACATCGCCCTGACCACCTCGGTGCTGGTGTTCGTGGTCTACCTGGCGTTCTCCAAGTACGGCTCGATCCGGCTCGGGCCCGACCACTCGCG
>JBBSKO010000123.1:0-6755 GCA_038256225.1 Propionibacteriales bacterium
CTGCTGTTCGTGGCCACCATCGTGGCCGGCCGCTCGGTGCAGTTCTTCGTGATCCTCCAGGGGATCGGCCACCTGCTCGGCTGACCGCGACCGGTAGGCTGCGGGCATGTCGCAGAGCCTCGTCCTCCCCCTGGTCCTCCGTGCCGCCGAGGAGGGTGCCCACAGCGGCCCCAACCACTGGCTGATCGGCGGCATCGTGCTGCTGATCTTCCTGGGCCTGCTGATCGGGCTGGTGTCCTTCGGCGGGGGCCGCGAGCACAGCTGAGCACGATGACCCCCGTGACCGCAGCGACCGGCGACCGGCCCGGCCGTCGTCGCCGGATCGGTGTCATGGGCGGCACCTTCGACCCGATCCACCACGGGCACCTCGTGGCGGCCTCCGAGGTCCAGTCGTCCTACGACCTCGACGAGGTCGTGTTCGTCCCGACCGGCCAGCCCTGGCAGAAGTCGGGCCGGGAGGTGTCCCCGGCCGAGCACCGCTACCTGATGACGGTGATCGCCACCGCGGCCAACCCGCGGTTCTGGGTGTCCCGGGTCGACATCGACCGGGGCGGGCCGACGTACACCGTCGACACCCTGCGCGACCTGCGCGCGGCGATGCCCGACGCCGAGCTGTACTTCATCACCGGGGCCGACGCGCTGGCCGGGATCTTCGGCTGGCGCGGCCACGAGCAGCTCTTCGAGCTCGCGCACTTCGTCGGCTGCACCCGCCCGGGCTACGAGATGGACGACGCCGCGCTCGCGGCGATCCCCTCGGACCGGGTGGCCATGCTCGAGATCCCGGCGCTGGCCATCTCGTCCACCGACTGCCGCGACCGGCAGCGCGCGGGACAGCCCGTCTGGTACCTCGTGCCCGACGGTGTGGTGCAGTACATCACCAAGCACGGGCTCTACGCCGACCTCGCACGCACCGACCCACCCACCCTCACCGCCACCTCCGGAGACAGATGACCGCCACCGACCACGCCGTCGAGCTGACCCGCGTCGCAGCGCGCGCCGCGGGCGACAAGCTCGCCCACCAGATCGTCGCCTTCGACGTCAGCGACCAGCTGGCGATCACCGACGTCTTCGTCATCGCCAGCGCACCCAGCGACCGCCAGGTCAAGGCCGTGGTCGACGAGGTGCAGGCCAAGCTCCGCGAGGCCGGCGCCAAGCCGCTGCGTCGCGAGGGCGAGCGCCAGGGGCGGTGGGTGCTGCTGGACTACGGCGAGATCGTCGTCCACGTCCAGCACGAGGAGGAGCGCGAGTTCTACGCCCTCGAGCGGCTCTGGCGCGACTGCCCCCTGATCGAGCTGCCGGTGGACGTCGACGGCGGGGCCCGGTGAGCGGACCCCGCTCGCTGGTCCTGCTCCGCCACGGCCGCACCGCCCACAACGCCGCCAGCCGGATCCAGGGTCAGGTCGACGTCGACCTGGACGACACCGGCCACGACCAGGCCGCCCGCGCGGCGGTGGCCGTCGCCGCCCTCGAGCCGGCCGTGCTGTGGTGCTCCGACCTCGAGCGCACCCGCTCCACCGCGGCGTACGTCGCGAAGGAGACCGGCCTCGAGCCGACCTACGACGCCCGGCTGCGCGAGTTCTTCCTCGGCGAGCGCGAGGGCCTGACCCACGCCGAGTTCGCCGAGGTCGCGCCGGGGGAGTTCGCCCGGTTCCGGCTCGGCGACTTCGACGCGGTCAGCGGGGGAGAGGCCACCGCCGCGGTCGCCTCGCGGATGAGCGAGGTCCTCGGGGAGCTGCTGGCCGCCACCCCGGCCGGCGGCACCGCGGTCGCCGTCTCGCACGGCGCCGCGATCCGGACGGCGGTCACCGCGCTCCTGGGCTGGCCCCTCACCGCGCTCTCGGCCCTGCACGGCCTCGACAACTGCGGCTGGGTCGTCCTCGACGAGCACAAGGTCGACCCCGACGGTCCCGGCGCGCTGCGCCTGCGCGCCTACAACCGCACCGCCTGAGGGCGCGCGGCGCGGTACATCTGTGGGGCGACACGCCGTCAGGGACCCCACAGACGTACCGCCCCGTCGGGCTGGGCCGCAGGGGGGACCCCCTGATTCGCGTCGCAGGTGGGGTGCTTGTAATATCTCCCGAGTCGCCAGCACGGCGGCAGGTCTGGGGCTGTGGCGCAGCTGGTAGCGCATCTGCATGGCATGCAGAGGGTCAGGGGTTCGAGTCCCCTCAGCTCCACCGAGACCGACACGACGACGGCGGGTTCCCCCAGGGGAGCCCGCCGTCGTTCGTTCGCCGTGTCCGGTGTCGAGGCGGCGGGGCCACCAGGTCCGGCCCTCGCAGGTCCATGTTGATCGCGGTCACGAGCACCAAGCGCACGATCATCGTGTCGAGGATAGCGCCGAGGGCGACCGCGACGCCGAGCTGGGCGTTGTCCTGGACCTCGGCCAACCGGGCGGCGGGCCTCAGCGGGTGCGGCTGCGCACCGGCTCCAGCTCGTCCCAGTCCACCGCGGTGACCCGCTGCTGGTACTCCGTGACCGTGCCGGGCCAGTTCGTGGTGATCCGGCTGCCCTCCTTGTACCAGCTGTCGCAGTCCGCCCAGACGCTGTCGGTCAGCCGCTCCTGGACCTCGGCGTCCCAGCCGGTGGCGACCTCGGGACGCACGTCGAGCAGCACCCGGTCGCCGGCGTCGCGGCGGCGGCCGATCACGGCGGCGATCTCGGCGACGTACCCGGCCTGGGCCTCCATCATGGTGATGATGGAGCTGCCGCCCAGGTTCGTGTTCGGCCCGTAGATGCAGAACAGGTGGGGGAAGTCGGGCACGCTCACGCCGCGGTGCGCCCACGCGCCGCCGGCCCAGGCGTCGTGGTGCAGACGTCGTCCCCCGAGGCCGACCACCTCGATCCCGGCCAGGAACGAGGTCGCGGCGAAGCCGGTGCCCCAGATCAGCACGTCGGCCTCGTGCAGGGTCCCGTCGGCCGTACGCACCCCGCCGGCCTCGACCCGGTCCACCGGGTCGGTCACGACGTCGACGTGGTCGCGGTCCAGGGCGGGGTACCAGTCGTTGGAGAACAGCAACCGCTTGCAGCCGATCGGGTAGTCCGGGACCAGCCGGCGGCGCAGACCGGGGTCGCGCACCTGGCGGCGCAGCTGGAGGCGCCAGGCGGCGCGGATCGCGGCCAGGGTCGGACGAGAGGCGCGCGCCTGGCCGCCGAGGGCGGAGTTGAGTCGCTCGGAGACCCAGAAGACGGCACCGCGCTCGAGGGCCAGGGTGCGCGGGCGCTGCTCGAACGCGCGGCGGTAGCGGGGGCCGTACTCCTGGTCGGGCTTGGGCACGACGTAGGGCGCGGAGCGCTGGAAGACCGTCATCGCGGCGACCCGGTCGACGATGCCGGGCACGAACTGGATCGCGCTCGCACCGGTGCCGACCACGGCCACGCGCTTGCCGGTCAGGTCGACGTCGTGGCGCCAGCGCGCGGAGTGGAACGCCGGGCCGGCGAAGTCGTCCGCGCCCTCGACGCCGGGGACGACCGGGTTCGAGAGCTGGCCCACGGCCGAGACCACCACGTCGGCGGTGAAGATGCGCCCGGCGCGGGTGCGCACGGTCCAGGTCGCCGTCTCCTCGTCGAGCACGACCTGCACGACGTCCTGGCCGGTCACGACCAGGTCCAGCAGGCCCTCGCGCTCCGCGGCGCCGCGGAGGTAGGCGAGGATCTCCGGCTGCTTGGAGTAGCGCCGGCCCCAACCGGGGTGGGGCGCCCACGACCACGAGTAGAGCGGGGAGGGCACGTCGCAGGCCGCGTCGGGGTAGGTGTTGTCCCGCCAGACCCCGCCCGCCGTCTCCGCGCGCTCGAGCACCACGACGTCCTCGACACCGGCCTCCCGCAGCGCCCGCGCTGCTCCCAGACCGCCGAAACCCGCCCCCACGATGACTGTGCGCACGGCCCGCAGTCTGGCGCCCGGTCCGGGCGTCGTCTACCACCGGACCTGCCGATGCTGCGCGCGCTGCACCTTCACAGCACGTTCACGTGCTCGTAAGGTCGAGGTCGCAGTCTGATCTCGGCCCTCGGTCTACGTTGCGGTCGTCCAGGCACCACCACCGCCCGGGCGGCCGGGCAGAGGAGACCACATGACCCCCGCACAGCCCACCCCTCGCGCATTGCTGCCGCTGACCCCGGTCGGCGACGCCCCTCGTCGGCACGGCTCGCGCAGCTTCGCCACGTGCCACTACCGCTGCGGCAGCGCCTGCGACATGCCGGTGCCGAACACCACCCAGAACGGCCACGTCCAGGACGAGATCGCCAAGGTCGTCGGTCGCCGCCGCGTGCTCCAGGGCGCCGCCCTGGTGGGCGCCGCCGGCGCCGCCGGCACCTTCGGCGGCCTGGTGGCGAGCCCGGTCGCCGCGGCCGAGGGGGACGGTGCTGCCGCCGCCCGCGCGGCCGCCGCGGCACGCACCACCCAGAACCTCGGCACCACGCCGTTCCGCCCCGTCGCGCCCAACACGGTCGACGCGGTGCGCACCGCGCCCGGCTTCACCCACGACGTGATCATCCGGTGGGGCGACGCCGTGCTGCGCGGGGCGCCCAAGTTCGACGCCCGCAAGCAGAGCCCCGCGGCCGCCGAGCGGCAGTTCGGCTACAACTGCGACTACGTCGGCCTGATCCCGACCACCGGCGACAAGGCTCTGCTCGTGGTCAACCACGAGTACACCAACGAGGAGCTGATGTTCCCCGCCGACACCTACACCGACGACGAGATCAAGCTGATCTCGATGCGCAACCACGGCATGTCGGTGGTCACGGTCAAGCGGGGCCTGGTCCCCGGCTCCTGGCGCCAGGTGAAGAACCTGAGGCGCGCCCCGCAGAACCGCCGGATCCACATCGAGACCTCGTTCGCCCTCACCGGTCCCGCCGCCGGCGACGACCGGCTCAAGACCTCCGCCGACCCGTCCGGGCGCCGCGTGTTCGGCACCTTGAACAACTGCGCCGGAAGCACCACGCCGTGGGGCACCGTGCTCTCGGGCGAGGAGAACTTCAACCAGTACTTCGACGGGGTGCCGGACCCCTCCCTGGCCACGGAGTACGCCCGCTACGGCATCGCCGGCGGCGAGGGCCGTGGTTGGAGCGGGGTCGACCCTCGCTTCGGCCTCGGCAACGAGCCCAACGAGCCGCACCGCTTCGGCTGGGTCGTCGAGGTCGACCCGACCGACCCGACCTCCACCCCGCTGAAGCACACGATGCTGGGCCGCTTCAAGCACGAGGGCGCCGACGTCGTGATCGCCGAGGACGGCCAGGCGGTGGCCTACATGGGCGACGACGAGCGCGGCGACTACCTCTACAAGTTCGTCTCCTCCGGGACCTACACCCCGGGGGCGGGGCGCCGGGCCAAGCGGGCCAACATGCGGCTGCTCACCGAGGGCACCCTCTACGTGGCCCGGCTCAAGGGGGACGGCACCGGCGACGGCGAGTACGACGGCACCGGCAGGTGGATCCCGCTCTGCAGCGACACCGAGTCCTTCGTCGAGGGGATGACCGTGGCCGAGGTGCTCGTGTTCACCCGCCTGGCGGCCGACTCGGTCGGCCCGACCCAGATGGACCGCCCCGAGGACGTCGAGCACAACCCGGTCAACGGCAAGGTGTACGCGGCGCTGACCAACAACACCCAGCGCGGCACCCAGTTCCCGGTCGACGAGGCCAACCCGGTCTCGGGCAACCGCAACGGTTACGTGCTCGAGCTGACCCCGGCCCGCGGCAACCATGCGGTGGCCAGGTTCACCTGGAACCTGCTGCTCGTCTGCGGCGACCCGGCCTCGGCCGAGACCTACTTCGGCGGGTTCCCGAAGGACGACGTCAGCCCGATCAGCTGCCCCGACAACGTCACCTTCGACGACCGCGGCAACCTGTGGGTCTCCACCGACGGCAACGCGCTGGGCTCGAACGACGGCATCTTCCGGGTGCCGGTCGAGGGACCCGAGCGTGGCAAGGTGCAGCAGTTCCTGACGGTCCCGCGCGGGTCCGAGGCCTGCGGGCCCCTCATCGCCGACGGCAACCGGTCGCTGTTCTTCGCCGTCCAGCACCCCGGTGAGGACGACGGGTCGACCTTCGAGACGCCGTTCAGCACCTGGCCGCACACGAACGACTTCCCGCGGCCCTCGGTCTGCGTGGCCTTCAAGGCCCGCTGACCCGAGGACGCAGCACGTCGGCGGCGGGGTGATCAGGCGATGGTCATCCCGCCGTCGACGGCCAGGGTCTGGCCGGTGACGTAGCCACCGGCCGCCGAGGCCAGGAACACCACGGCCGCGGCGAGCTCGGCCGGCTCGCCCTTGCGGCCGGCCGGGATCCGCTCCTGCTGCTTGTCCAGGTAGCCGTCGGGGTACTGGTCGGTCATCTCGGAGGTGAAGAAGCCCGGCGCGACCGCGTTGACCCGGATCCCCTTGCGGCCGGTCCACTGCTGGGCGAGGTCGCGCGTCAGCCCGATCAGCCCGGCCTTCGACGCGGCGTACGCGGCCTGCGGCAGCGTCGCGGTCGTCAGGCCGAGCACCGAGGAGATGTTGACGATGCTCGAGCCCGGCTGCATCACCCGGGCGCAGGACTGGGCCATCCAGTAGCAGCCGTTCAGGTTGACGTCGATGACCCCGCGGAACTGCTCGGGGGTCTCCCGGGTGGCCGGCACGGCCGTGCCGATGCCGGCGTTGTTGACCAGCACGTCGACGCGGCCGAGCTGCTCCATCGCGGCGTCCACCATCGCCTGGCAGGAGTCCGGGTCGGAGACGTCGGTGGTCACGGTGACCGCTCGTCGCCCGGTCGCCTCGACC
>JBBSKO010000124.1:0-6732 GCA_038256225.1 Propionibacteriales bacterium
CGTCTACGACCGCGAGCGCACCGACGTCGTCAACGCCCCCCGCACGCTCGACGTCGACCTGATCGTGGTCGGCGACCGCCGCAGCCACGACGACTCGCTGCTGCTGCCCCACCCGCGCGCCCACGAGCGCGCGTTCGTCCTCCAGCCGTGGGCCGACCTCGAGCCCGACGCGGTGCTGCCCGACCACGGGCCCGTCGCCGAGCTGCTGGCCGCCCTCGACGGGTCGGGGCTCACCCGTCGCGACGACCTCGAGCTCGACCTCGGGTGAGCCAGGGCCCGCGGGGTCCCGGCGGCGGTGACCCGGACCGCGGGCCGGTCGCCGGTGGTCCCGACGACGGGGCCGGCGACGGACCTGCCGACCGCCCCGGCGACCGGATGGTGCCGACCTCGCCGACGGTGCTGCTCGGCGTCGCCCTCACCGGGGTGGTCCTGGGCCGCCTGGTGCGGCCCGCCGTCGAGTGGGGCGGCGGTCTCGCCCCGGTCGTGGGCTGGTCGCAGGCCTCGGTCCTGGTCGTGGTGTCGGCCGTGCTGCTCGCCACCGCCCGGGCCACGCGCGCGGCCCTGCCCGCCCACCGGGTAACCGAGCAGCCGCAGCTGGCCGTGAACCGGCTCCTGCTGGCCCGCGCCAGCGCCGTCGTCGGCGCCCTGGTCGGGGGCGGCTACGTCGGGTACGCCGTCGCGTGGCTGGGCGACCCCTCCCAGCTGGCCGACCAGCGCGTCCTCCGCTCGCTGCTCACGGCCGCGGCCGCCGCCCTGGTGGTGCTGAGCGCGGTGCTCCTCGAGCGCGCGTGTCGCGTCCCCCCGGGGCCACCGGCGCCCTAGCCTGCGGGCATGACCTCCCCGTCCCGGACCGCCCGACGTCGCCAGCGCTCCGCCCGGGTGCTCGTCGCCTGCGTCCTGCTCGCCCTCGCCGTCGTCGCGGTGGCCGGCGCCGCCGTGGTCGGGGGCTCGGGTCCGCTGCTCGGTGCCGCGGTCCTCGCGGTGCTGCTGGGCGCCACGGCCACCCGCATCACGTACTCCGAGCTGGCCGACTCCCGCCGGGAGGCCGCCCAGGACCGCGCGGAGCAGGCCCAGGCCTACCGCGACCTGACCGCCGACCGGGTGGCCGAGCAGCAGCACTACGTGCGCCGCACGACCGCCACGCTCGAGGGGCACCGCAGCACGATCTCGGGCCTGGTCGCGGACCTGGCCGGGGCGCGTACCGAGGTCGCCGACGCCCAGCTCGCCGTCGAGCGGGAGCACGACCGCGCCGACCGGGCCGAGGCCGAGGGCCGGCTGCTGACCGGTCTGCTCGACCAGGCCGAGGAGCGCGCCGCCGAGGCGATCGTCCGCCTCGCCGAGCTCGAGGACGAGCACCTCGTCCTCCTCGTCGCGCTGGACGCGGAGCGGGCCGCGTGGGCCACGTCGCCGCCGTTGCGCCAGCGCGCCTAGGAGCATCCCGGGCCCTCCGGCAGGACGGCCCCCGGGCGGTTGCGGCATGATCGTCCACCGTGAACCCCGAGGACTCCCGATTCGAGACCGACCCCGAGCAGCTCCTCCCCGAGCTGCCCGGGCTGCCCGGCGACTGGACCGTCGACGTCCCCGACCCCGGTGACCCCGAGGACGTCGCCCGGCTGACCGTGCTTCTGCGTGCCCACGAGAAGGAGGGCCGCGGCTGGGCCGGGGCTGCGGCGGAGGACGTGCTGGTCGAGGTCTCCGAGCGGGGCCTGCGCACCCGGTCCAACGTGGTGGTGCGCGACGCGGCCGGGGTGCCGCGCGCCTGGGGCAGCGTGCACGACCGGGCGGGGGGCCGGATGCTCCTGCTGCACGTGGTCGAGCGCGGCCTGCCCGACGGCGTCGCCCGGGCCTGCTCCGACGTGCTGGTGGAGTGGGCGGTGGGCCAGGCCCGCGAGGTCGGTGCCGCCCGTGGGCTGGAGGTCCAGCAGATCGACACCGGCGCCTTCGAGGGCGACGAGCGCCAGGCGCGCTGGCTGCGCGAGGCCGGTTTCGAGAAGGTCCGGACCTGGTGGCAGATGAACCGTCCCGTGCAGCCCGAGGAGGCGGCCCTGGTCCCCGACCCGGCCGGCTGGGAACGTGCCGAGAAGGGCGTGCGGTTCCGCCTGGTGCGTCGTGCGGGCAGCGGGATGCCCGACGAGGACGACCTGCGCGACGTCCACGACGTGCTCGAGGAGGCCTTCCTGGACCACTTCAACTCCTGGGAGGAGACCTTCGAGGAGTTCCTGCACCGCCTGCGCGAGGACCCCGGTCACCGCTGGGACCACTGGTGGCTCGCCGAGACCGTCGACGGCTCCGAGCCGCGGGCCGTCGGCGCCCTGGTCGGCACCGTCTCGGAGAGCAGCAACGGCCCGGACGGGTCGTACGTCTCCTACATCGGCGTCCGGGAGGCCGCCCGCGGCCGTGGCGTGGCCAAGGGCCTGCTGCACACGATCATCGCCGACGCCGCGGCCCGGGACCGGGACCGCGTCGGCCTCGAGGTCGACGCGGACTCCTCCACCGGCGCCGACGGCCTGTACGGCTCGCTGGGCTGGCGCACCAAGTACGTCACGGAGTCCTGGCACCGCGACGTGCCGGTCGACTGACCCGGTCCGTCGGGGCCGGGTCGGGGTCGGGCGTCAGGCCAGGGAGGACCGCAGCGCCCGGTGGACGCCGTCGGGGGTCAGCACGCCGACGATCCGCGCGCCCTCGCGGACCGCGACCATCGGCTTGTCGCGGCGCAGCATCTCGGCCAGCGCCTCCTCCAGGCTGACGCCGAGGGTGACGGACCCGCCGAGCTGGCCGCCGGTGACGCCGTCGACCGGGTCGAGGTGCTCGCGGGCCAGCGGGGTGACCGTCAGCCGGCGCAGGCCCTTGGTCGAGCCGACGAAGTCGGACACGAAGTCGTCGGCCGGGCGACCGAGCACCTCGGCCGGCGTGCCGTACTGCGCGAGCCGGCCGCCCTCGGCGAAGACCGCGACCCGGTCGCCCATCCGGACGGCCTCGTCGATGTCGTGCGTGACGAGCACGACGGTCTTGCCCAGGTCGCGCTGGAGGCGCAGGAACTCGTCCTGGAGCCGGACCCGCACCACCGGGTCGACGGCGCCGAAGGGCTCGTCCATCAGCAGCACCGGCGGGTCGGCGGCGAGCGCGCGGGCCACGCCGACCCGCTGCCGCTGGCCGCCGGAGAGCTGGTGGGGGTAGCGGGGGCCGTAGGTGGCGGCGTCCAGGCCGACGGTGTCGAGCAGCTCCGCGGCGCGGGCGCGCGCGGTGGCCTTCGACTCGCCGTAGAGCAGCGGCACGGTCATCACGTTGGTGATCACCTTCTGGTGCGGGAACAGCCCCACCTGCTGGATGACGTAGCCGATGCCGCGGCGCAGCGCGACGGGGTCCTGGTCGGTGACGTCCTGGCCGTCGATCTCGATCCGGCCGGTGGACGGCTCGATCAGCCGGTTGATCATCTTCAGCGTCGTCGACTTCCCGCAGCCCGAGGGGCCGACCAGGCAGACCAGCTCCCCGCGGCGTACCTCGAGGTCGAGCTCGCGGACCGCGACCGTGCCGTCCGGGTACGTCTTGCCGACCCCCGACAGCCGGATCATCGTCTCGCCGGGCCCGTCGGAGTCAGCGCGGGACGCCGCGCCGGTAGTGTCCATGCGGTGACCCTACTGGTGGCGGGAGCCGCGGTCCCGTCGGTCGACGCCGCCTCCGGACCGAGCTGCTACAGCCGTCAGGTCAACGAGTGGTTCTGCCTCGACTACGTCCGGGACCGGCAGTCGCAGATCCTCGACGCCCTGCTCCAGCACATCGCGATCACGCTCGCCGCGGTGGTGCTCGGGGTGGTCGTCGCGCTGCCGCTGGCCCTGCTCGCGCGCCGCTTCCCGCGGATGGAGACCGGCGTGCTCGGCGTCAGCACCGGCCTCTACACCGTGCCCTCGCTCGCGCTCTTCCCGCTGCTCGTGCCGTTCACCGGCCTCAGCCCGGTCACCGTGGTGATCGGGCTCGCGCTCTACGCCCTGACGGTGCTGGTCCGCGCCATGCTCGAGGGGCTGCGGGCCGTGCCGGAGGACGTGCTGGAGTCCGGGCGGGGCCTGGGGTACGGGCCGACGCGGCTGCTGCTCAAGGTCGAGCTGCCGCTCGCGCTCCCGGTGGTGATGGCCGGCCTGCGGGTCGCCACCGTCTCCACGGTCGCGCTGACCACCGTCGGCTCCCTGGTCGCCTACGGGGGGCTCGGCAACCTGATCAGCGAGGGTGTCTCCACCGACTTCCGCGCCCAGCTCCTGACCGCGGCCGTGCTCTGCGTGGTCCTCGCCGTGGTGCTCGACATCGTCATCGTGGTGCTGCAACGGGTGCTCACGCCGTGGACCCGGGGGGTGCGCGCATGACCGTCCTGGTCGACATGTGGGCCTACCTCACCGACGCCGGCAGCTGGACCGGCAGCGGCGGCATGCTGCAGCTGCTGGGCCAGCAGCTGCTGCTCACCGTCACGGCGCTGCTGGTCGCGGTCGCCGTCGGGCTGCCGGTCGCGCTCTGGCTGGGGCACCTCGGCCGCGGCGGCTTCCTGGCCATCAACATCTCCAACGTCGGCCGCGCCGTGCCGACGTTCGCGCTGCTGGCGCTGCTGGTCACCGCGGACTTCCCGGGCACCGACACGCTCGGGCCGTACGGCCGCGCCGGCCTGGCGACGCTGATCGCGCTGACCCTCTTCGCGCTCCCCCCGATCATCACCAACGCCTACGTCGCGGTGCGCGAGGTGCCGGCCGACGTGGTCCAGGCCGCCACCGGGATGGGCATGTCCGGCCGGCAGCGGTTCGTCCGCGTCGAGCTGCCGCTGGCCCTGCCGCTGGTGGTCTCCGGCGTGCGCCTGGCGCTGGTCCAGGTGTGGGCCACCGCGACCATCGCCGCGCTCGTCGCCGGGCCCGGCCTGGGCCGGGTGATCACCGACGGGTTCTTCCGCACCGACTACGGCAAGGGCCTGGCCGGCGCCGTGGTCGTCGCAGTCGTCGCGCTGGTGCTGGAGGGGCTCGCGGCGCTGGTGCAGCGCGCCGTACGACCGGTGCCGACCGGACCGCCCGCGGACGGCCCGGTCGCCGCGTCCGATGGTCACGGTCACGTCTCATCGGCTCCGGGGGTGGAGGCGTCGTCGGCGTGAGCCCCTAGGCTCGTCACGACAGTGCCACCGGCCCCTCCACCCCGCGTCGCGGGCGGGCCGCGGGCCCCCGGACACGCGCGGTGCACGCCGCGGGACACACAAGGACCTCTCATGCAGCTCCGCCTCACCCTGGCCGCGCTGGCCTCCGCCAGCGCCGTCCTCCTCGCCGGCTGCGCCGGCGACGACCTCGCCGCCGACACCCCGGCCGACGGTTCCTCCGAGGGCTCCGGCGACAAGGGCTCGGTGGCCATCGCCGGCCAGAGCTTCCCCGAGGCTGCCCTGGTCGCCGCGATGTACGACCAGCTCCTCACCGAGGCCGGCTACTCGACCGAGGTCACGCTGGTCGACGCCCGCGACGCCTACATGGCCGACTTCCCCGGCAACATCGACGTGGTGCCGGAGTACGTCGGCGGCATCGTGAACTTCCTCAACGCCAGCGAGAACGGCGCCGAGGCCGAGCCCTTCACCGCCGGTGAGGGCGCCGAGCTGGTCGAGCAGGGCAGCGACCTGCTGACCGGGGCCGGGATCACCCTGCTGGAGCCGTCCTCGGCCGCGGACGCGAACGCCTTCTTCGTGACCCAGGAGTTCGCCGAGGAGAACGACCTCACGACGCTCTCGGACCTCGAGGGCGAGTCGGTCGCCCTGGCCGCCGCCCCGGACTGCGAGGGCCGGCTGGACTGCGAGGGCGGCCTCTCGGACGAGTACGGCATCGACGTCACCGAGGTCCTCCCGCTGGGCTACGCCAGCAACCAGACCTACCAGGCCGTCCTCGACGGCGAGGTCGAGCTCGGCGAGACCAGCACCACCGACGGCACGCTCGAGAGCCAGGGCCTGGTCGTCCTCGAGGACGACCAGCAGATCCAGCCGGCGCAGAACCTGGTGCCCGCCGTCAGCACCGAGTTCCTCGAGGCCAACCCCGACGTGGAGGAGGTCCTGAACCCGCTCATGGAGGCGCTCACGACCGAGAACCTCACCGAGCTGAACGGCCGCGTCGCGGTCGACCGCGAGCAGCCCGAGGACGTCGCGACCGACTTCCTCACCGAGCAGGGCCTGCTCTGAGCCGGTGCCGGGCGGGCGCTGCGTCGCGGATCAGCGCTCGTCCGGTCGCAGCAGCAGGGCCTCGGGCGGCACCGTCGCGAGGTCGATGACCGGCACCAGGCGGTCGAGCGGGAGCCGCACCGGCTGAGCCCGCCCGGCTGAGCCCTGTCCGGGTCCGGTGGCGGTGTCGGCCACGTCACACCGCCGCGCGGGTGTCGCGGTGCGCGGGGCGGCGTACGGTCTTCCTGACACCACGAGCACGACGTCTGGTACTCGGACCGGCCCCGACCTGGGGTGGGCGGCGGGACTGGAACCGAAAGGCTGGACCATGTCGCACCTCCCCGGCGGGGGCCTGCGGGTGGGCGTGGTCGGCGCTGGTCGCGTCGGCGCCGTCCTCGCAGCCCGTCTGCACAGCAGCGGTCACCGCGTCGTCGCGGTCGCCGGTGAGTCCGACGCCTCGCGCGCCCGGATCACCGACCTGCTGCCCGGTCTCGAGCCGCAGCGCCCCAGCGCGGTCGCCCGCGCCTGCGACCTGCTGCTGCTCACCGTGCCCGACGACATGCTGCCGAACG
>JBBSKO010000125.1:0-6689 GCA_038256225.1 Propionibacteriales bacterium
AGGTCGACCCCGTGCACCATCTCGGTGACCGGGTGCTCGACCTGCAGCCGGGTGTTCATCTCCAGGAAGAAGAACCGGTCGGCGGCCTGGTCGTAGAGGAACTCCACCGTCCCCGCGCCGCGGTAGTCGATCGCGACCGCCGCCGCGCGGGCGGCGTCGTGCAGGGCGGTCCGGGTGGCCGCGGGCAGGGCCGGGGCGGGCGACTCCTCGACCACCTTCTGGTGCCGTCGCTGGACCGAGCAGTCCCGTTCGCCGAGGACCAGCACGCCGCCGCGACCGTCGCCGACGACCTGGACCTCGACGTGGCGGCCGAGCCCGACGTACGGCTCGACGAACACCGTCCCGTCACCGAACGCGCTGAGCGCCTCGGCCTTGGCGGCCGCGACCTCGCGGTCGAGGTCGGCGAGGTCGCGGACGACCCGCATTCCCCGCCCGCCGCCCCCGGCGGAGGCCTTGACCAGCAGGGGCAGGTCGGCGTCGGTCGGGTCCGTCGGCGCCTCCAGCGTCGGCACCCCCGCCTCGCGCATCAGCTGCTTGGCGCCGATCTTCGAGCCCATCGCCTCGATCGACGCCGGCGTGGGCCCGACCCAGGTGATCCCGGCAGCCTCGACCGCACGGGCGAAGTCGGCGTTCTCGGACAGGAAGCCGTACCCGGGGTGGATCGCGTCGGCACCGTGGTGGTCGGCGACCTCGACGAGGAGCGCGGCGTCGAGGTAGGTCTCCGCCGGCGTCGAGCCGGGCAGGCGTACCGCGAAGTCGGCCTCGGCGACGTACGGCAGGCCGGCGTCGGCGTCGCTGTGGACCGCGACCGTCTCGATGCCGAGGCGGCGGCAGGTGCGGAAGACGCGGGAGGCGACCTCGGCGCGGTTGGCGACGAGCAGTCTGCGGATCATGACGGTCCCCCTACATCCTGAAGACGCCGTAGCCGGCGGCGCCGGACCAGGTCTTGTTCTCGATCACGGACAGGCAGATGCCGAGCACGGTGCGGGTGTCGCGGGGGTCGATGACGCCGTCGTCGTAGAGCATCCCGGACAGCGCGTGGGGCAGCGAGGCCTCCTCGACCATCTGCTCGACGTGGGCGCGCATGCCGGCGTCGCCCTCCTCGTCGTAGACCTGCCCCTTGGCCTCGGCCGAGCCGCGGGCCACGATCGACATGACGCCGGCGAGCTGGGCCGGGCCCATCACGGCCGACTTGGCGCTGGGCCAGGTGAACAGGAACCGGGGGTCGTAGGCCCGGCCGTTCATGCCGTAGTTCCCGGCGCCGTAGGACGCGCCGAGGATCACCGTCAGGTGCGGCACGGAGGAGTTGGAGATGGCGTTGATCATCATCGCGCCGTGCTTGATGATGCCGCCCTGCTCGTACTCCTTGCCGACCATGTAGCCGGTGGTGTTGTGGAGGAACAGCAGCGGCGTGTCGGTCTGGTTGGCCAGCTGCACGAACTGGGTCGCCTTCTGCGCCTCCTCGCTGAACAGCACGCCCTGGGCGTTGGCGACGATGCCGACCGGGTGGCCGTGGATGCGGGCCCAGCCGGTGACCAGCGAGGGGCCGTAGAGCGGCTTGAACTCGTCGAAGGCCACCCCGTTGGTCGCGCTCACACCGTCGCACACGCGGGCGATGACCTCGCGGGGGTCGAAGGGCTCCTTGAGGTCGGCCGGGACGAGGTCGAGCAGCTCCTCGGGGTCGGCGTCGGGCCCGGCGTACGACGCCGTGGTGGCCGCGGCGGTCGGCTTGCGCCAGTTCAGCCGGGCCACGATCCGGCGACCGATCCGGATCGCGTCGTGCTCGTCGACGGCGAGGTAGTCGGCCAGGCCGGAGGTGCGCGCGTGCATCTCGGCACCGCCGAGGGACTCGTCGTCGGACTCCTCGCCGGTGGCCATCTTCACCAGCGGCGGGCCGCCGAGGAAGACCTTGGCCTGCTGGTCGACCATCACGGTGTAGTCGCTCATCCCGGGGACGTAGGCGCCGCCGGCGGTGGAGTTGCCGAAGACCAGGGCGATGGTGGGGAGCTTCGCGGCCGAGCTGCGGGTGATGTCGCGGAAGGTCTTGCCGCCGGGGATGAAGATCTCCTTCTGCGTCGGCAGGTCGGCGCCGCCGGACTCGACCAGGGCGATGGTCGGCAGCCCGTTCTCCTCCGCGACCTGGTGGGCGCGGAACGCCTTCCTGACCGTCCACGGGTTGCTCGCCCCGCCCTTGACCGACGGGTCGTTCGCGGTGATGACGCACTCGACGCCCTCGACCACCCCGATCCCGGTGACGATGCTGGCGCCGACGGTGAAGTCGGAGCCCCACCCGGCCAGGGGGGACAGCTCGAGGAACGCCGAGCCCTCGTCGACGAGCAGCTCGATGCGCTCGCGCGGCATTAGCCTGCCGCGGGCGTGGTGGCGGGCGACGTACTTCTCGCCACCGCCGGCGACGGCCTTGGCGTGCTCGGTGGCGAGGTCGGCCAGCCTGGCCTCCATCGCCTCGCGGTTCGCCCCGCGTGTCACCGGTGCGCTCACAGCAGTCCCTCCTGGATCTGGACCATCCGGCTGCGCAGCCACTCGCCGAGCGCCTTGGCCTGGGGGTCGGTACGGGTCGAGGCGGCCACGCCCTCGCCGAGCAGCCCGTGGATCACCACGTTGACGGCGCCGAGGTGCGGCAGCAGGTAGACGTCCACGTCGAGGTCGGCGGACTCGGGGACGAGCTCGCGGATCTTCTTCGGGCTCAGCACCTTGGCGAGCCACGCGACCCGGTCGGCCCGCTTCGTGTCGTCCCCGGGGGCGTCGTGGGCGACCCAGAAGCCGACGTTCGCGTCGCCACCCTTGTCGCCGGAGCGGGCGTGGACGAAGGTCCCCAGCGGCTGGCGCCGGGTGAGCCGGTCCGCGGGGGCGGGGTACGGCGAGGGCCGGCGACCGTGGTCGCCCGGCTGCCCCGGCTGGCCCGCCGGGTCGGGCGGGGCCAGGTCGGTCGGGTCGGCCACCACCTCACGGGTGCCGTCGGGCAGGACGACGACGTGGGTGACGGCGGCGCGGTCGACGTACGCCGCGCGGTAGACGCCGTACGGCGTGGGACGGGCGGGCGGGCCGGTGAGGGTGAACCCGGGGTAGGAGGCCAGCGCGAGCTCGACGACGGGGCCGGTGAAGGCCTTGCCCACGGGGTCGGCCTCGGGGTCGAGCCCGGTGCACCGCAGCAGGCAGGCGGCGTCCTCCTGGCGCTCGGCGTCGGCGCGCGGGGTGATCCCGCGCGTCCAGGTGATGCTCGCGGCGGCGAGACGGTGGTCGAGCTGCTCGTGGACCCATGCCTCCTTGGCGTCGAGGTCGAGGCCGGTCAGGATCAGCTCGAAGGAGTTGCGGAAGCCGCCGAGCTCGTTGACGCAGACCTTGAGCGTCGCGGGCGGGGCCTGGCCGCGGGTGCCGGAGACGCGGACGCGGTCCTCGGCCACCTGCTCGAGGCGGACGGTGTCGAGCTCGGTGGTGACGTCGGGGCCGAGGTAGCGGGTCGACTGGATCTCGTACACCAGCTGGGCGGTGACGGTGTCGAGGGTGACGGCGCCGCCGGTGCCGTCCTGCTTGGTGACTGTGCAGGACCCGTCGGCCTCGATCTCGGCGAGCGGGAAGCCGAGCGGGAGGTGGCGGCGTGGCAGCCGGGTGAAGCCGGAGAAGTTGCCGCCGGTGGCCTGGGTCCCACACTCGAGGACGTGACCGGCGACGACGGCGCCGGCCAGCGCGTCGTGGTCGGCGGGCGTCCACCCGAAGTGCGAGGCGGCGGCGCCGACGACCAACGAGGCGTCGGTGACGCGTCCGGTGACCACGACCTCGGCGCCGGCGTCGAGGGCCCGGGCGATGCCGAACCCGCCGAGGTAGGCGTTGGCCGTCAGGGCGCCGGGGTGGCCGAGCCCGGCCGCGTGCTCGCGCAGGTCGTCACCCTCGACGTGGGCCACGGCCGGGTCGAGCCCGAGGCCCCGGGCGACCTCGCGGACCCGGTCGGCGAGGCCCGCGGGGTTGAGCCCGCCGGCGTTGACGACGATCCGGGTGCCCTGCTCCAGGGCCAGGCCGAGCGTGTCCTCGAGCTGACGGACGACCGTGCGGGCGTAGCCCAGGGAGGGGTCGCGCATCGCGTCGCGGCCGAGGATCAGCATGGTCAGCTCGGCCAGGTAGTCGCCGGTGAGCACGTCGAGCGGGCGAGCGGTGCCGTCGGGGCCGGTGGTGCGGCCCTCGAGCATCTCGCGCATCGCGGAGAGACGGTCACCGTAGAAGCCGGAGCAGTTGCCGACGCGCAGGACGTCCACGGACCGGCCGACGGTCCGTACGGGGTCAGCCACGGCCGCTCGCCCGCCCCTCGCCCGGGGGGCCGGCGAAGCACTGGGCGATGCCGAGCCAGCGCGCGGCCTCGTCACCGGTGGCGACGAGGTCGGTGTCGTCGCGGTGGACCCGCTGGGTGACCAGGCGGGCGAGGTCCCAGGCCGAGCCGCGCACCTGGTCGGTCGCGTCGTCGGGCCCCCAGGTCCACCGCTCGCCGGACGGGGAGACGAGTTCCACGTGGAACGACGCGGACGGCGGGGTCAGCCCGTGGGTGGCGTAGGCGAAGTCGCGGGTGCGGACGCCGAGGTGGCAGACGTGGCGCACCCGGTCGGTGGGCTCGACCGGCACACCCAGGCCCTCGCGGACGTCCAGGGCGTGCGCCCAGGTCTCCATGAAGCGGGCGGTGGCCATCGACGCGGCCGACATCGGCGGGCCGAACCACGGCATCTTCTGGCCGGCGGGCACGGCACGGAGCGCGGCGGCGAGCGACGCGCGGCTGTCGTCCCAGGAGGCCAGCAGGTCGCCGGTTGGCCGCGACGCGAGCTCCTCCGCACCGCGGTCGACGAACCCGTCGGGGTCCTCCTGCGCCTCGCGGACGAGGGCGGCCCAGCCGTCCTCGTCGGTGGCCGCCAGGGTCGCCGCGCGGTCGGTCCAGGCCAGGTGGGCGACCTGGTGGGCGACGGTCCAGCCGGGAGCCGGGGTGGGCGTGGCCCAGCCGCCGGGCGTACGGAGGTCGAGGTCGGCGACGACCGCGCGCAGGGCGTCGGTCTCGGCGGCCAGGTCGGCCAGCAGCCCGTCCAGCAGGTCGTCGGTGCTCACGGGGCACGCTCCTTCAGGGCGGCGTCGAGGACGCGCGCCCACTCGTCGAGGATCCGCGACCGCCGACGGGCGTCGTCGGTGATCGTGTCGGCCAGACCGAGGCCGCGCACGAGGTCGAGCGTGGCCTGCACCAGCTCGCGCACGCCCGGCGCCTGCTCGTCGGCGCCGAGGAGCTCGACGGTGAGCCGGTGCGTCTCACGCCCGACGCGCTGCTCGAGCGGGGCGACGGCGTCGAGCAGGCCGGGGTCGGTCCGCGCCGCCACCCAGAGCTCGAGGGCGGCGGTGAAGACGGGCGAGCTGAAGTGCTCCGCCAGCATCCCGAGCACCGCGCGGGTACGCCGCTCCCCCGTCGGCAGGGCCGCGGCGGCGGCGGCCAGCTCACGGCCGCGTACGTCCGACAGGTGCTCGACGGCGGCGACGACCAGCGCGTCCTTGGTCGGGAAGTGGTGCAGCTGCGCGCCGCGGCTGACCCCCGCCCGCTGGGAGACCAGCGTGGTGGACGTGCCGGCGAAGCCACGCTCGACCAGGCACTCGACCGTGGCCTCCAGGAGCCGGGCCCGCATGACACGGGTCCGCTCCTCCTGGGGGACGCGGGTGGGGGCGGTGCTGCTCACGCTGGCGAGTGTGGCGGGAGTGGGAACAAACAGTCAAGACTGTCGGGAAGTATGATGGGGCGCGCGCAGGCCCGCGGCGGTCGAGCAGCCAGCGCCGTCCCCGGAGGTCGAGGAGCCAGCGCCGTCCCCGGAGGTCGAGGAGCCAGCGCCGTCCCCGGAGGTCGAGGAGCGAGCGCTGCCCCCGGTGGTCGAGGAGCGAGCGAAGCGAGCGTCTCGAGACCTCCCGGCCACTGTTACTGAACGTTTGATCGAATGTAGATGCCGTGGGTGGGGATAACCGCCTCTGACCTGTGGAAACAGCCGAGAGATGTCGGCGGCGAGTGCTTGGATTGATCCATGGCCACCGACAAGGACACCACCACCGGGCACCCCGTCCCGGCCGGTGTCCGCGCCCTCGAGGCGAGTGTCACGACGCTGGCGGAGCGGCCCTTGTTCGCCCTCGACGCAGCCACCACCCGCGACACCGTGATCGCGCTCGCCGAGCTCGAAGCGAAGGTCACCTCCTTCAAGCTGGCGGTCCTGGCCCACGCCGAGCAGGTCCAGGTCGGCGCCGACACCGGCTGCACCTCCACCGGCGTCTGGGCCGCCAACGCCACCCGCTCACAAAAGAACGTCACCGCCGCCCAGGTTCGCCTCGCCACCGCACTCGAGACCAGGTGGACCAAGGCCCGCGACGCCCTCGCGGCCGGTGTCATGAACCCCGACCAGGTCCGCGTCGTCGTCAACGCGTTGGAGGACCTCCCCGAGGACCTCGACAAGAAGCTCCTCGACCAGGCCGAGGAGACCCTCGTGGGGCACGCGGCCGACTTCGACCCCACCGAGCTCAAGCAGCTCGGAGCACACATCCTGACCCTGATCGCACCCCAGATCGGCGAAGAGATCGACCGCAAACGCCTCGAAGCAGCCGAGGCGAAGGCCGCACAGAAACGCCGGTTCACCCTGTCCTTCGACGGCCACGGCACCGCGCACGGCCGG
>JBBSKO010000126.1:0-6630 GCA_038256225.1 Propionibacteriales bacterium
GAGGAGCACCGTCACCACGCAGTCGTGGCAGGCCAGTCCGCGGACCACGCAGGAGTCGCAGTCGATTCTCGTCGTCATGGGGAGAACGTCGCACCCGCCGCCGACAGCCCTCCCGCACCGACCGCCGGACCGCGCGTCCTCCGCACCCCTGTCGGCGCCGCGTCCTAGCGTCACGACCGTGACCACCGCTCCCCCGACCCCGTCCCCGCGCTGGGAGGTCCAGCGCAGCCTCGACGAGCTCGGCACGCCCCTGCGCGACGTGACCTTCTGCGTGGTCGACCTCGAGACCACCGGGGCCTCGGTGCGCGACGGGTGCGAGATCACCGAGATCGGCGCGGTCAAGGTCCGCGGCGGGGAGGTGCTCGGCGAGTTCCAGACCCTGGTCGCCCCCGAGGGGTCGATCCCCGCCTTCATCTCGGTGCTGACCGGGATCACCAACGGCATGGTCGTCGGCGCCCCGCGCATCGAGGCGGCGCTGCCGGCCTTCCTCGAGTTCGCCGCCGGCTGCGTCCTGGTGGCGCACAACGCCCCCTTCGACATCGGCTTCCTGCGCCACTTCGCCACCGCCCAGGGCCGCGCCTGGCCCGAGGTCGAGGTCGTCGACACCGCCCGGCTGGCCCGGCGCGTGATCACCCGCGACGACGCCCCGAACTGCAAGCTGTCCTCCCTGGCCCGGGCGTTCGGCTCCCCCACCACGCCCGACCACCGCGCGCTCTCCGACGCCCGCGCCACCGTCCACGTGCTGCACGCGCTGATGGAGCGTCTCGGCGGCGTCGGGGTGCACACCCTGGAGGAGCTGCAGACCTACACCTCCCGGGTCAGTGCCGCGACCCGCCGCAAGCGCCACCTCGCCGACGGCCTGCCCCACGCACCCGGGGTCTATCTCTTCGAGGACGAGCGCGGCCGCGTGCTCTACGTCGGCACCTCCCGGGACCTGCGCACCCGCGTGCGGACCTACTTCACCGCCTCGGAGAAGCGGAGCCGGATGGGCGAGATGGTCGCGCTGGCCGCACGGGTGCGGGGCATCGAGTGCGCCACCCCGCTCGAGGCCGAGGTGCGTGAGCTGCGCCTGATCGCCCACCACAAGCCCGGCTACAACCGCCGCTCGAAGTTCCCCGAGAAGACCACCTTCGTCAAGCTCACCCGCGAGCCGTGGCCCCGGCTCTCCCTGGTCAAGGCCGTGCTGGAGGACGACGCCGACTACCTCGGCCCGTTCGCCTCGCGGCGCGCCGCCGAGCAGTGCCTCGACGCGCTGCACCAGACCTTCCCGGTCCGTCAGTGCAGCGGCCGGATGCCGGCGCTGCCCGCCCGGACGCCGTGCGCGCTGGCCGAGCTGGGTCGCTGCCTGTCGCCCTGCGACGGCTCCGTGGACCAGCTCACCTACGGCGCGGTCGTCCGGCGGCTGCGCGACACCCTGCTGCACCGCCCCGACGACGTGGTCGAGACGATCAACCACAAGATGGCCGCGCTGGCCGCCGAGGAGCGCTTCGAGGAGGCCGGGGCCCACCGGGACCGGCTGGCCTCCTTCGTACGCGCCGCCTCCCGCACCCAGCGGCTCGGCTCCCTGGCCGCCTGCCCCGAGGTGGTCGCCGCCCGGCGCGAGGACGACGGGCGCTGGGCGGTCCACGTCGTGCGCCACGGCCGGCTCTCCGCGGCCGGCGTCATCCCGGCCGGCGCCGACGCTCACTCCTGGGTCGACACCCTGCGTGCGAGCGCCGAGACCGTCGCCGCCCGGCCCGGACCCGTGCCCGCGGCGAGCGCGGCGGAGTCGGAGCGGGTGCTGCGCTGGCTGGAGCAGCCCGGCGTCCGCCTGGTGGAGGTGGAGGGCGAGTGGACCTGTCCGGTCCGCGGGGCGGCGCCGCACCTCACCCGGCTCGCCCCGGGCCCGCGCGACCCGGCCACCGTCGGGCTGCCCTCACCGGTCGGCGTCTCCTAGGCTGCGGAGATGATCACCGCCATCGTGTTCGTCAAGGCCGACGTCGCCCGGATCCCCGAGGTGGCGGAGTCCATCGCCGAGATCGACGGCGTCTCGGAGGTCTACTCCGTCACCGGCACCATCGACCTGATCGCGCTGGTGCGGGTCCGCCACCACGACGACGTGGCCCACGTGGTCGCCGACCGGCTCAACAAGGTGCCCGGGGTGACCGAGACCGAGACCCACATCGCGTTCCGGGCCTACTCCCGCCACGACCTCGAGGCCGCGTTCTCCCTCGGGCTGGACTGACCCTCAGGCCCCGGCGGCGGCGACCCAGGCCGTGAGCGTGCGTGCCGCGGCACCGGAGTCGATGGCCCGCGCGGCCTTCTCCACCCCGGCCGCGAGCGCGTCCGTGAGCTCGGCCGACGGGTCGTCGTAGACCGCGAGCGCCGCGCCGGCGTTCAGCACGACCGCGTCGCGCACCGGGCCGGCCTCCCCGTCGAGCAGCCGACGGGCCACCCCGGCGTTGTACGCAGCGTCGTGCCCGCGCAGGTCCTCCGGCGTGGCCGGCGGGAGGCCGAGGGCGGCCGGGTCGACCTTCGTACGGGCCACCTCGCCGTCGCGGACGACCCAGACCGTCGACGTGGTGCTGGTGGTCAGCTCGTCGAGACCGTCGTCGCCGCGGAAGACCCACGCGTCGGCGCCGCGACGGGCCAGGACGCCCGCCATCACCGGGGCCGCGCGCAGGTCCGCGCAGCCGACGGCCATCGCCTGGGGACGCACCGGGTTGGCCAGCGGACCAAGCATGTTGAAGGTCGTCCCGATGCCGAGCTCGCGCCGGGGACCGGCGGCGTGACGCATCGCGGGGTTGAAGGCGGCGGCGAAGCAGAACGTGATGCCGGCCTCGACCGCGACCTCGGCCACCCGTGACGCCGGCAGGTCCAGCCGGATGCCCAGTGCCTCCAGCACGTCGGCCGACCCGCTCTGCGAGGACGCCGACCGGCCGCCGTGCTTGACCACCCGCGCCCCGGCGCCCGCGGCGACGATGGCCGACATCGTGGAGATGTTGACCGACATCGACCGGTCGCCCCCGGTGCCGACGACGTCGAGCAGGCGGCCGGGCACCTCCAGGGGCGTCCGGGCCTCCCACATGGCGTCGACGAGGCCGGCGACCTCCTCGATGGTCTCGCCCTTGGCGCGCAGGGCCACCGCGAAGCCGGCGACCTGGGCCGGGGTGGCGGCGCCGGCGAGGATCTCGCCCATCGCCCACGTGGTCTGCTCGGCCCCGAGGTCCTGCCCGGCGACGAGCGCGCCGAGGACGTCGGGCCAGGTGGTGGCGCTCACGCCCGGCTCAGGCCGGGACGCGCGAGCGCAGCAGGGTGACCACGGTCTGCGCCAGCTCGATCGGGTCCAGCGGGTGAGCGACCGCGCCGTCGGCTCGCGACCACGTCGCCAGCCAGGCGTCCTGCGGGCGCCCGGTGAGCACCAGGACCGGCGGGCAGCGGTAGATCTCGTCCTTGAGCTGCTTGGCGATGCCCATCCCGCCTGCGGGCGCGGCCTCCCCGTCGAGGATCGCCAGCGCGACGCCACCGGCGTCCATGACCTTGATCACGACCGGCTCGGTGGCCACCTCGACGTACTCGACCTCGGGCAGGTCGGGGTGCGGGCGGCGCCCCAGGGCCAGGATCACCTGCTGCCGCGTGTTGACGTCGTCGCTGTAGACGAGCACCTTCAGGGGGGCCGGGGAGGTCGCGTCGGTCACACGGGCGATGCTACCGCCCGCTCTGCTCCGCCGCCGCCCGCGCCTCGCGGGCCTCACGGGCCTCCAGCAGGTCCAGGCGCCGGTCCTCGCGGCGCGCCTCCTGGCGCGACGAGCGCACCCACTGCACGAACAGCACGATGAAGAACCCGATCCCCACGAGGTCCCCGGAGCCCCACAAGATGCCGCCGGCCAGCTCCTGGTCGGCCGCGGCGTCGGGCAGCCACGACCCCATCGGGCCCTCGGCCAGCCGGGGGTACCAGTCGCCGCCGATCAGCGTGGACTGACCCATGATCGTGACGCCCAGGAAGGCGTGGAACGGCAGCGTCAGCACCACCATGGCCACCCGGAACGGGTAGCCGACCCGGCCCGGCACGGGGTCGATGCCCATCAGCGGCCAGAAGAACAGCGCCCCCACCGTCACCAGATGCAGGTGCATCATCTCGTGCACGAACGTCGAGGTGAGCGACGCGTCGTACCAGGGGGAGAAGTAGAGCGCCCACGGCGAGAGCACGTAGAGCGCGAAGGTCAGCGGCGGGAAGGACAGCACCCGCGCCGCCCGCGAGTGCAGCAGGACCAGCAGCAGCCGCCGGGGCGCACCCGGCAGGGTCCGCAGCGCAAGGGTGACCGGCGCCCCCAGGGCCAGGGCCAGCGGGACCACCATCGAGAGCACCATGTGCTGGACCATGTGCACGCTGAGCAGGGTGCTGTCGTAGGCCGCGAAGCCCGACGACGTGGCCAGGTAGAAGGCGCCCATGCCGACGATGACGAACGAGAACGTCCGCCCCCAGGGCCAGGCGTCCCCGCGCCGGCGCAGGGTGGCCACGCCGAGCAGGTAGAGGCCGGTGCCCCAGACGGTGACCACGAGCGGGATCGGGGCCAGCCCCCACTGGGAGAAGACCGCCCCCAGGCCGAACGGCGGGAGCACCGGGGCGTCCTCGGGCACGACCGTCCCGAGCACCGCCGGCAGCGTCACCAGGAGGGTCGTGAGCACGGTTCAAACGTAGCCCCCGGGCGGGTGGGGCGACGCGCTGCGGGGTGGGGGTGCCCGGGCCTGGTGGCCGGGGCATAATGAACGCGTGGCGACCACAGCAACGATCCCGGCCTCCCGCCTCCACGGGCATCACGACCGACCCAGCATGGTCGCCGTCGGCACCATCATCTGGCTCTCGAGCGAGCTGATGTTCTTCGCGGCGCTGTTCGCCGCGTACTTCACGATCCGCTCCGTGAGCCCCGAGCTCTGGGCGCAGAACACCGAGATGCTCAACGTGCCGTTCGCCCTGGCGAACACCACGATCCTGGTGCTGTCGTCGCTGACCTGCCAGCTCGGCGTCTTCGCCGCCGAGCGCGGCCAGGTCGGGCGCAGCGGCTCGCTCCTGCAGTTCCGCAAGTGGGGCCTGCGCGAGTGGTTCATCCTCACCTACCTGATGGGCTCGGTCTTCGTCGCCGGTCAGGCCGTCGAGTACGTCGAGCTGGTCGCCGAGGGCGTCACCATGTCGGCGTCGGCCTACGGCTCGGTCTTCTACCTCTCGACCGGGTTCCACGGCCTCCACGTGGCAGGCGGGCTGCTGGCCTTCCTCCTCGTCCTCGGGCGCACCTACCTGGCCCGCAAGTTCACCCACGAGCAGGCGGTCAGCGCGATCGTGGTCTCGTACTACTGGCACTTCGTCGACGTCGTGTGGATCGGTCTGTTCGCGACGATCTACCTGATCCAGTAGTCGTCCCTCCGAGCACGACACCACCGCTATCCCTGCCGCCAGAACCTCTGCCGCCGAACCCCGACCCCGATCCCGAGGACCCATCGTGCGTCTGCTCAACAGAACCGCCGGCCGACTGTCGAGGCACCGTCGGCGCCCGGTCGCCGCGCTCCTGGTGCTGCTGCTCGGCCTGTTCGCCACCGGCACCTTCTACGCCGCCTTCGCCCCGGCCCAGGCCGAGACGACCGCCAGCGACGCCGCCCAGGTCGAGGAGGGCCGTGAGCTGTTCCTCATCGGCTGCGCCTTCTGCCACGGCACCAACGGCGAGGGCGTGCTGACCGAGAGCGGCACCCAGTACGGCCCGGCGCTCGCCGGCGTCGGCGCCGCCGCGGTCGACTTCCAGGTCGGCACCGGCCGGATGCCGCTGGTGCAGCCCGGCCAGCAGGCCCCCTCCAAGCCGACCATCTACTCCGACGAGGAGATCGAGGCGCTCGGCACGTTCGTCGCCTCCCTGGGCCCCGGCCCGGCGGTCCCCGAGGAGTCCGAGTACTCCGTCGAGGGCCTCTCGGCCGAGGAGCAGGAGGAGGCGGTCGTCCGCGGCGGCGAGATCTTCCGCACCAACTGCACCGCCTGCCACAACTTCGACGGCGCCGGCGGCGCCATGCCGCGCGGCGGGTACGCCCCCAGCCTCCAGGGCGTCGAGCCCAAGTACATCTACGAGGCGCTGCTCACCGGTCCCCAGTCGATGCCGACCTTCTCCAACGGCAACCTGACCCCCGACGACAAGGCCGACGTCATCGCCTACCTGCAGGCGTCCGAGGAGCAGCCGACGTACGGCGGCTTCGGTCTCGGCAGCATGGGTCCGGTGGCCGAGGGCCTCTTCGCCTGGGTAGTCGGCATCGGCGGCCTGGTCGGCTTCGCGATCTGGATCGCGGCCCACAGCACGCGCTCGCTCAAGCAGAAGGGCACCACGGAGTGACTCCCGACGACCCGAAGGACCCCAGCGGCCAGCACCAGGCCGTCCCCGGCACCACCCCCGGCGCCTCGCCGCAGGGCGGTGTCGTGCCCGACAGCCACGGCGAGTTCACCCCGGTCCGGACCGACACCCCGGTCGCGGACCCCGGCCTGCCCGCCCACCAGTGGCGTCCCACCGACGTCGACCCGAAGCTCGAGAAGCGCGCCGAGCGCCAGGTCGCCGGCATGTTCGTGGCCGCTCAGGTCTTCGTCGTGCTCTTCGTCATCAGCTACTTCGTCTTCGA
>JBBSKO010000127.1:0-6487 GCA_038256225.1 Propionibacteriales bacterium
AGCACCTGCCGGTCCGGAGCGGGCAGGCCGCGTTCCCGGAGGGCGCGGACGACGTCCAGCTCGCCCACGGACCGCACGCCCTGCAGCAGCTCGAGGACGATCTCGTGGACCAGAAGGCGGCGGCGATCGCGGCGGACCCGCAGCGCCTCGCGTCCGAGCAGCTCGGGCGTGGTCAGACCCTGCTGCACGGCGACGGTGAGCAGGTACGTCGCCTGCCGGTCGGTGGCCGCCCACAGCGCCGCCCGTGCGGCCGCGCCCTCCGGGCGGGTCCGGGGCGGTCCGCCCCGGGTCACCACGTCGTCGGCGGCCCACCGGCGGGTCTGACGGACGTCGTACGCCGCGCAGCGCCGCACCCGGGCACCGCGCGGCACGGACACGCGCACCCGGTCGACGTCGAAGCGCTGGAGTCCCGAGGCGACCAGGGCCGCGGCACCGTCGAGGCAGGCGCGGGGACCTCCCTGGAAGACCGCCGCCCCATGGTGCGCGAGGACGTCCATGGGCCCGGTGTGCAGGCACACCGACTGGTCACCGATCGTGACCCAGCGCCGGGCCCGGACCTCGCCCTTCACCTGCCACCGGGTGACGCCGAGGCGGTAGAGGTCGCGACGGGAGACCACTCCGCCCTGTCGTGCAGCCAGGGCACGCACGTCGCGGAGCGCCCGGGAGTCGAGCCTGGAGGTCAGGACCATGCCAGCAGCGTCGGGCGCGGTCGACCGGCACGGCACCCGGCGGCGCCGTGGCTGGGGACGGCCGCGGACGAAGGTCGACGGTGGAGGGTTGCCGGCCGAGCGGTGGTACCGGGCGCCCCAGGACGTCATCCCGATCGAGACCACGTGTCCTCAGGGCGCATGACGTCCCGGGCGGGCCCGGAGCCGCCCCGCGCGGATCAGCCGGAGAGGGAGATCGGTGCCACCACGTCGCCGATGATCAGCACCACGCCCATCACCATCAGCACCAGGCCGAAGCCGTACGCGATCGGCAGCATCCGCGCCACGTCGACGTAACCGGGGTCGGGGCGGCGGCGCAGCCAGGCCAGCCGACGGCGTACGGACTCCCACGCCGCGCCGGCGATGTGACCGCCGTCGAGCGGGAGCAGCGGGACGAAGTTGAAGACGCCGATGAAGAGGTTGAACCCGGCCACCAGGGCCAGCAGGCTGAAGGCCCGGTCGCCCCCGGGCACCTCCGTGGTGGAGGCGGTCTCCCCCGCGATCCGCCCGCCGCCGACGATGCTGACGGGACTGTCGAGCTGGCGCTCCTCGACCCCGACGATGGCCTGGCCGACCTCGAAGACCTTCACCGGCAGCGTCGCGATCGCCTGCACGGTGTCGACGGTCAGCGAGCCCATCCGCTCGATCGTGTACAGCGGGCCGCCGGTGGGCACGACCACCTCGGCCTCCGGGGAGACGCCGAGGAAGCCGACCTCGGTCAGGGTCTCGTCCTCGCCGGTCGCGTCCTCGGGCCGCAGCTCGACGGTGGTGCTGGTCCGCCCGACCAGCTGCTCGCCGTCACGCTCGTAGCCGATGACCGCCTGTCCGGCGGCGTTGTCGCGGATCAGCTCGCGCAGCTGGTCCCAGCTGCCCACGGCGGTGCCGTTGAAGTCGGTCACGGTGTCGCCGGGACGCAGACCGGCCTCGTACGCCGGCGCCTCGGGGTCGCCCTCGCGGCAGTCGAGCCGCTGCTCGGCGTAGGGGATGACGCAGCGCGACACCTCGGCCACGACGGGCCGACCGGGGGCCGGCTCGACGGTGGCGGAGCTCATGTCGCCGTAGGTGCCGAAGACGGTCCAGAAGAGCAGGAAGGCGATCAGGATGTTGACGCTCGGCCCGCCGGCCATCACCACGATCTTCTTCCACGGCGGCATCCGGTAGAACAGCCGGTCCTCGTCGGCGGCGGTGATGGTCTCGTACTCGGCGGAGCGGGCGTCGGAGACCAGCTGGGTGAACAGGCCGGTGTTGGACTTGCGGACCTTGTGGACCTCGTTGCCCTGCGCGTCGTGCTCGACCGGCCCGGCCAGCTCCTCGGCCCCGGGCGGGAGCATCCCGACGATCTTGACGTAGCCGCCCAGCGGGATCGCCTTGACGCCGTACTCCGTCTCGCCGACCTGCTTGCTCCACACGGTCGGCCCGAAGCCGATGAAGTACTGCGTGACCTTCCCGCCGAACTTCTTGGCCGGGATCATGTGACCGAGCTCGTGCAGGCCGATCGAGACCAGGATCGCGCCGACGAAGAAGACGACCCCGGCGGTGTACAGCAGCACGGTCGTCACGTCCCGCTCCTCTCGATCACCCCGGTGGCCTCGGACCGCGCCCAGGCGTCCGCGGCGAGCACGTCGTCGAGGGTGAGGTCCGCAGGCGAGCCTACGTCGTGGCGCGTGACGACCTCGGCCACTGCGTCCACGATCCCGGTGAAGCGGAGCCTCCCGTCGCGGAACGCGGCGACGCAGACCTCGTTGGCCGCGTTGTACGCCGCCGGCGCGGTGCCCCCGCGACGTCCGGCCTCGCGGGCCAGCGCCACGGCCGGGAACGCCTCGTCGTCGAGCGGGGCGAAGTCCCACGTCTGCGGCCGGGTCCAGTCGACCGGGGGTGCGGCGTCGGAGACGCGCCCGGGCCAGGAGAGCCCGAGCGCGATCGGGATCCGCATCGTCGGGGGGCTGGCCTGCGCCAGGGTCGAGCCGTCGCGGAACTCCACCATCGAGTGCACGACGCTGGTCGGGTGCACCACCACGACGATGTCGTCGTAGGGGACCCCGAAGAGCAGGTGCGCCTCGATCACCTCGAGCCCCTTGTTGACCAGGGTCGCGGAGTTGATGGTGATCACCGGTCCCATGTCCCAGGTGGGGTGGTCCATCGCCTGCGCGACGGTCACGTCGTGGAGGTCCGCGCGGGTGCGGCCGCGGAACGGGCCCCCGCTCGCGGTGAGCACGAGCCGTCGTACGTCGGCCGCGGTGCCGGCGCGCAGGCACTGCGCGAGCGCGCTGTGCTCGGAGTCGACCGGCACCACCTGGTCCGGCGCCGCCCGGTCCAGCACGAGCGGGCCGCCCATCACCAGCGACTCCTTGTTGGCCAGGGCCAGCGTCCGGCCGGCCTCGAGCGCGGCCAGGGTGGGGCGCAGCCCGACCGCGCCGGTGATGCCGTTCAGGACCACGTCGCAGGGCAGGGTGGCGGCCTCGACCGAGGCCTCCTCCCCCAGCCCGGAGAAGAACGCCGCGCCCAGCTCGGGTGCCGCTGCCCGGCACCGGGCGACCTGCTCTTCGAACAGTCCTGGGTTGCCGCCACCGGCGGTCAGCCCGACGACGCGGAAGCGGTCCGGGCTGGCGGCGACCAGGTCGAGCGCCTGGGTGCCGATGCTGCCGGTCGAGCCGAGGATCACCACGTCGCGTCGCACACGACCAGTCTCGCAGCCTGCCCGCGAGGCCGGATCAGCCGTAGCATCCGACCATGACGCAGACACTCACCGGCGGACCTGGCCTGACGCAGGAGCGGAACCTCGTCACCGAGGTCCCCGGACCGCGCTCGAAGGAGCGGCTGGCCCGCAAGAAGGCCCACGTGGCCGACGGCGTCGGCACCGCGCTGCCGGTGTTCGTGGAGGCCGCCGGCGGCGGGGTGCTGCGCGACGTCGACGGCAACACGCTGATCGACCTCGGCTCCGGCATCGCCGTGACGACGGTCGGCAACAGCGCCGAGGCCGTCGTGCGGCGGGTGCGCGAGCAGCTCGACGCCTTCACCCACACCTGCTTCATGGTCACCCCGTACGACCTCTACGTCGACGTCTGCGAGGCCCTCGCCGAGGTGACCCCCGGCGACCACGCCAAGAAGTCGGCCCTGTTCAACTCCGGCTCCGAGGCCGTCGAGAACGCCGTCAAGATCGCGCGGGTGGCCACCGGGCGGGACGCGGTCGTCGTCTTCGACCACGCCTACCACGGGCGCACCAACCTCACGATGGCGATGACCGCCAAGGTGATGCCCTACAAGCACGGGTTCGGGCCGTTCGCCGCCGAGGTCTACCGCGCCCCGATGTCCTACCCGCTGCGCGACGGCCTCAGCGGCGAGCAGGCCGCCGCCCGCGCGATCGAGGTGATGGAGAAGCAGGTCGGCGCCGACAACCTGGCGTGCGTGGTCATCGAGCCCGTCCAGGGCGAGGGCGGCTTCGTCGTCCCCGCGCCGGGCTTCCTGCCCGCCCTGGCCCGCTGGTGCCGCGAGCACGGCGTCGTCCTGGTGGCCGACGAGGTGCAGTCGGGCTTCTGCCGGACGGGCGACTGGTTCGCCTGCGACCACGAGGGGGTCGTGCCGGACCTGGTCACGACCGCCAAGGGCATCGCCGGTGGGCTGCCGCTGGCCGCGGTCACCGGTCGCGCCGAGCTCATGGACGCCGTGCACACCGGCGGGCTCGGTGGCACCTACGGCGGCAACCCGCTGGCCTGCGCCGCCGCCCTCGGTGCCCTGGAGGAGATGCGCACCCACGACCTCGTCGGCCGGGCCCGCGCGATCGGCGCGATCCTGCACGAGCGCCTCGGGGCGATCGCCGCCGAGCACCCGGTGGTGGCCGAGGTGCGCGGGCGCGGCGCGATGGTCGCGGTCGAGCTGTGCGTGCCCGGCACCACCGAGCCGGACGCCGCGCGGACGGCCGCGGTCGCCGCGGCCTGCCACGCCGCCGGGGTGGTCGTGCTGACCTGCGGCACCTACGGCAACGTGATCCGGGTCCTGCCCCCGCTGTCGACGACCGACGCGCTGCTGCACGAGGGCCTCGACGTGCTGGCCGAGGCGTTCTCCGCCACCGCCTGAGCCACCCGACCCGCCGTCCTGCGGGACGACGGACGTGTGTCGGTCGTCACGGTTAGCCTCGGGGCACCGTCGGCGACTCCCCGCCGACGCACGACCCCCCGGGGGACCCATGCTCCGCACCCTGGCCGCGACCGCCACCGCAGCCCTCGCCCTGACCCTCCTGCCGACCGCCACCGCCACCGCGGCCGCACCGGGCACCGACGACCAGGCGCAGCGCGCCGCGGCCCGTGCGGCGACGGCCGCGGCCGTCGCCGACGGCTTCTACTCCCCGCCGTCCGACCTGTCGGGCCGTCCCGGCCGGGTCCTGAAGCAGCAGCCGACCGAGACCGTGCTGACGCCCGGCGACGTCGCGGCCCGGGCCCAGCGGCTGATGTACACCAGCCGCGGCGCCCACGGCGAGCGCACCGCGGTCACCGGCACGCTGCTCACCCCGGCCGCCGCCTGGGTCGGCCCCGGTGAGCGGCCGCTGGTCTCCTTCGCCGTCGGCACCCAGGGGATGGCCGACCGCTGCGCGCCCTCCCGGCAGCTGCAGGCCGGCTCGGAGTACGAGTCGGCGTTCATCGGCGGGATCCTGGCCCGCGGCTACACCGTCGTGGTGACCGACTACGAGGGCCTCGGCACCCCGGGCACCCACGCCTACGTCAACACCGTCGCGCTGGGGCGCAACGTGCTCGACGCCGCCCGGGCCGCGACCCGCGTGGAGACCGACGCCGTCCCGACCTCGGCCCCGGTCTACACGGCCGGCTACTCCGAGGGCGGCAACGCCTCGGCCGGCGCGCTCGAGCAGGCACCCCGCTACGCCCCCGGCCTGAACCTGGTCGGCGGGTACGCCGGGGCGGTCCCGGCCGACCTGGCGAAGGTCGCCGGCCCCCTCGACCGTTCGCTCTACGCCGCGTTCCTGCTGTACTCCGTGGCCGCGCTCGACGCCGACTACCCGCGCCTGGGCATCGCGGACCTGCTGAACACCGAGGGGCGCCGTGCGGTCCGTGCCGCGAAGCAGACCTGCACCAGCGACGGCATCGGCGAGCTGGCCTTCACCGACTCCCGCGACCTGACCCGCAGCGGACGCCCGATCACCGAGCTCCTGTCCCGCCCCGACATCGCCCGCGTGCTCGAGCGGCTCCGGGTCGGCGACCAGGCCCCCGAGGTGCCGGTGCTGATGACCCACACGCGCCTCGACGACGTCGTCCCCTTCGCGCAGGCACGCACCGCCGCGGCCCAGTGGTGCGCGGGCGGCGCGACGGTGGCCTTCCGGCCCGGGCTCGCCCCCACCCACGTCGGCGGCGCGGTCGAGTCCTACCCGAAGGCGCTGGCCTGGCTCGAGGGCCGGGTGCAGGGCCTGCCGGCCCCGAGCACCTGCTGAGCCGCCGGCCATGACCCGATAACCCGTTGCACCGTGCGCCCGGCCGGCCCCACCCTGGGGTCGAGCCGGGCGCGTGGTGCGCCCGCCCGTCCGAGAGGAGCCCGAGATGTCGACGACTGTCCGCGGCCTGTCCGCAGCCCCGACCCTCCTCTCCCGACGGAGCACCCCACGCGATGACGCACGACCCCGCAGCACCGGCCGCCCCGGCCGTTGACCCCCGCTTCACCTTCTCCTTCACCGCCTACGACGACCTGCCCGACGGGGCCCGGTGGTCGACCTGGCTCGACGTCGACCCGCTGTGCCGCGGACCCGAGCCGCGCCCGGACTGGGTCGTCACCTCCCA
>JBBSKO010000128.1:0-6477 GCA_038256225.1 Propionibacteriales bacterium
CGAGGGCGAGGACTACGACACCATCGCCGGGCTGGTCCTGAAGGTGCTCGGTCGCGTCCCGACCGCGGGCGACCTGGCCGAGGTCGCCGTCCCGGACACCTCCGACCCCGACTCGCCGCGCGAGCAGCTGGTCGTGCTGACCGTCGAGCGGATGGACGGCCTGCGCGTCGACCGGATCGTGCTCAACGTCCACGAGGGCGACGACGTCCCCGCCGCGGGGCCCACCGGAACCCGGTCCGACCGCACCCAGGGAGCACGCGCATGAGCGACTACGCCGGTCTCCTCGTCGGAGCGGCCCTGCTGGCCGCCAACGCCTTCTTCGTCGGCGCCGAGTTCGCGCTCGTCTCTGCCCGCCGCAGCCAGGTCGAGCCCAAGGCGCAGGCCGGATCCCGGATGGCGCGCACCACCCTGCGCGCGATGGAGCAGGTCTCCTTGATGATGGCCGGCGCCCAGCTCGGCATCACCGTCTGCTCGCTGGGCCTGGGCGCCGTGGCCGAGCCCGCGCTGGCCCACCTGATCGAGCCCGGGTTCGAGGCCCTGGGCGTCCCGGAGGGGTTACTGCACCCGGTCGCCTTCGTGCTCGCGCTGCTCGTCGTGGTCGCGCTGCACGTCGTGCTGGGCGAGATGGTGCCCAAGAACATCGCGCTGGCCGGACCCGACCGTGCCGCGATCGCCCTCGGCCCGCCGCTGCTGCTCGTGGTCCGACTGCTCGGTCCCGTGATCACCGGGCTCAACGCGATCGCCAACGCCGTCCTGCGGACCCTGCGCGTCGAGCCCCGAGACGAGATCAGCTCCAGCTTCACCCGCGAGGAGGTCGCCGCGCTGGTCGAGGAGTCACGCGGTGAGGGCCTGCTGGAGAAGGCCGAGTACGACCGCCTCTCCGGCGCGCTGGGCTTCACCGAGAAGACCGTCAGCTCGGTCGTCCTGCCCGCCGAGGGCCTCACCGTGGTCCGCCCCGGCGCGACGGGGGCCGAGGTGGAGGCGCTCTGCGCGGCGACGGGCTTCAGCAGGTTCCCGGTCGCCGACGACGACGGCGACCTGGTGGGCTACCTGCACATCAAGGACGTCATCGAGCCGGACGAGGCGCGCCGCCAGGAGGTCGTCGACGCCAAGTGGGTCCGCCCCTTCGCACCGGTCGCCGCCCACGAGCCGCTGCACGACGCCCTGGAGACGCTGCAGCGTCGCGGGGCCCACATGGCCCGGGTGGTCGACCGGGAGACCGGCCGCACCCTGGGGCTGGCCACGCTCGAGGACATGGTCGAGGAGCTGGTCGGGGAGATCCGCGACGCCGCCCACCTGGAGGACCACCCCGCGACCCGCTGACGCGACCGCGGACGTGGCGCCGGAGGGCGTCGCGCCGGGTGCCCTAGGGTGGCCAGCGACCGACCGCGTCCACCGAGCCGGACACCGAGAGAAGCAGGTACGACCCGTGGCGGAGCACGACCCCCCGACCCACGGCGCGTGGACCCTTCCCAACCTGCTCAGCGGGCTGCGCCTGCTCGGCGTCCCGCTGTTCCTGTGGCTGGTGCTCGTGCCCGAGGCCGACGAGTGGGCGCTGCTCCTGCTGGTCGTCTCGGGCCTCACCGACTGGCTCGACGGGTGGCTGGCCCGGCGCCTGAACCAGACCTCCGCCCTGGGCCAGGTGCTCGACCCGGTGGCCGACCGGCTCTACATCCTGGCCGTCGTGCTCGGTCTGGCCCTGCGCGACATCATCCCCTGGTGGATGGCCATCTCGCTGCCGCTGCGCGACGCGCTGATGTGGCTGCTGGTGCCGATCCTGCGCACCCGCGGCTACAGCGCCCTGCCGGTGCACTTCCTGGGCAAGGCGGCCACCGCCTGCCTGCTCTACGCCTTCCCGCTGCTGCTCCTCGGGGACGGCGAGGGCGTGGTGGCCGAGCTGTCGCTGGTGCTCGGCTGGGCGTTCGCGTTCTGGGGCATCGGGCTCTACTGGTGGGCCGGGGTCCTCTACACCTGGCAGGTACGCCGGCTGCTCGCGACCACCGAGCGCCGCCGCGGGCGAGACCTCTCCGATGCCTGAGCGCACCCCCACCGGCCCCCCGCCCGGAACAGGGCCGGACGGCACGCCCGACCCGACCGGACGGGGTCCTGCCGGCCGGCTGCCGGACCGCGTCACCATGCCGCTGCTGACCCTGGTCAACGACCAGGCCCTGGACGAGGACTACGTGGTGGCCGCCCAGCGCCGCCGGGACCGTCCGGGTCCCGCAGGACGGTCCGACGGAGCGCCGGCCGGCGGGGCCGCCGCGGGCCGGGCCCCCGCGGGCCGGGCGCGGACGGCCACCGCCGTCACCGTCGCCGCGGTCGCCGTCTTCGGGGTGCTGCTGGCGACCGCCGCGGTGCAGACCAACCAGGACGCCGACGTGCGTGACGCAGGCCGCGCCGGGCTGATCGACCGGATCGAGGCCGAACGGGCCCGGGTCCTCAGCGACCAGGACCTCGTGGCAGGGCTGCGCACCCAGGCCGTCGACGACGAGGCCCGCGCCGTCGCACTGTCGCAGGACCTCTCGGCCGAGACCTCGCAGCTGCAGCGCCTGCAGACCAGCACCGGGTTCGTCGCCGTACGGGGCGAGGGCGTGCGCGCCACCCTGGACCAGGCCCCGGACGCCGGACCCACCGGCCAGCTGCGCGACTCCGACCTCGCGCTGCTGGTGAACGGCCTGTGGAGCGCCGGCGCGGAGGCCGTGGCCGTCAACGGGCAGCGGCTGACGGCGCTGAGCGCCATCCGTACCTCCGGGGTGGCCGTCGAGGTCAACGGCGTCGGCATCGCCCCGCCGTACACCGTGGAGGCCATCGGCGACCGGGCCACGTTGCAGGCCGACTTCTACGACACCTCCAGCGGCCTGGCCTTCGCCGACCTCGCCTCCCGCTACGCGTTCGACTTCCAGATCGAGAACGCCACCGACCTGGCCCTGCCCTCCGCACCGAACCGCCTGCAGCGGCTACGGTCGGCGACGACCGTCCCGGGGCCCGACCCCGTGCCCGCTCCCTCGTCAGACTCCTCGTCCGACCCCGCCCCGGAGGTGCCGCAGTGATCCCCGTCCTCGGACTGCTGCTCGGCGTGGTGCTCGGGCTCTACGTCCAGCCCGACGTGCCGCTGGGCCTCGAGCCCTACCTCCCGATCGCCGTCGTCGCCGCGCTCGACGCCGTGCTGGGCGGGCTGCGCGCCTACCTCGACGGGATCTTCGACGACCGCGTCTTCGTCATCTCCTTCGCCAGCAACGTCGTGATCGCGGCGCTGATCGTCTACATCGGCGACCGGCTCGGCGTGGGCGGGCAGCTCTCGACCGGGGTGATCGTCGTCCTCGGGATCCGGATCTTCTCCAACGTCGCCGCGATCCGGCGCCACCTGTTCCATGCCTGAGCCCGACGACCGGCCCGACGACCGGCCCGACGACCGGCCCGGCGGGACCGGCCGCGACAAGCTGACCCGGGCGGCGCTGCGGCCCTCGCGCCGACAGCTCGTGGTCGCGGTGGTGCTGGCGCTGGTCGGGTACGGCGTGGTGGTCCAGGTCCGCGCGACCGACGTCGACTCCGACTACGACACCCTGCGCCAGCAGGACCTCATCGACGTGCTCAACGGCCTGGCCGGCACGACCCAGCGCACCCAGTCCGAGATCGAGCGGTTGACCCGGACCCGCGAGCAGCTGCTCGACGACACCAGCGCCCGCGGCACCGCGCTGCAGGAGGCGCGCGACGAGGTCGACACCCTCACCGTGCTGGCGGGGCTGGTCCCCGTGACCGGGCCCGGCATCCGGATCACCGTCACCGAGGGCGACGCCGCCGAGGTCAGCCTCTCCTCCATGCTCGACCTGGTCCAGGAGCTGCGCACGGTGGGCGCGGAGGCCATCCAGCTCAACGGCGAGGTGCGCGTCGTGGCCCAGACGTCGTTCGAGGACGTCGAGGGCGGCCTGCTGGTCGACGGCACGCTGGTCGAGGCGCCGTACGTCGTGGACGTCATCGGCGAGCCCGGTGTGCTGTCCGGCGCCGTGGAGTTCGCGCTCGGCCCCCGCGCCCAGATCGAGGGCGACGGCGCCTCGCTCGAGGTCACCGAGCTCGGCTCGCTCGACGTCGACGCCGTGGTGGAGCAGCAGGAGGCGGAGTACACCGTCCCGGACGCCGACCAGTAGCCTCACCGATCACCCGCACCAGCCGTCCCCACCGTCCCGTCCCCGAGGAGCCAGCGTGAATCCCGACGACCTGCTGTACACACCCGAGCACGAGTGGTTGCGTCGCCCCGGCGAGGCCGAGGGCTCGGTCCGGGTCGGCATCACCGACTACGCCCAGGAGGCGCTCGGCGACATCGTGTACGTCCAGCTGCCCGAGGTCGGCGAGACCATCGAGGCCGGCGGCACCTGCGGGGAGCTCGAGTCGACCAAGTCGGTCTCGGACGTCTACGCCCCCGTCAGCGGCCAGGTCGTGGCCCGCAACGAGACGCTGGACGCGACCCCCGAGCTGGTCAACTCCGACCCGTACGGCGGGGGCTGGCTGTTCGAGGTCGTCCCGTCCACCGACGGCCAGCTCGACGCGCTCCTCGACGCCGCGGCGTACGCCTCCCACACCGACGCCTGATCCGGGTGGGGGCGTCCGACGACGTCCCTCCGGGACCCTGCCGGGCCGCTCGGGCTGCTGGTAGGTTTCACGCACCTCAAGCCTCTGGTGAGGGTTGAGGTGCGGCCATCAGCACACCGACCACCGAACGAGGAGCACCCATGCCGTTCTGCACCGCCTGCGGTCGCCAGAACCCCGACGACGCGCGTTTCTGCGCCCAGTGCGGCACCCGGCTGGTCGGCGTCGACGCCCCCGCCGGTGGTGACACGCCGGGGGAGACCACCGCGACCATCCAGGTCGGCGCCGTCAGCCACGGCGGCGACGGCGCCAAGACCGACACCTCGGACAAGCTGCGGGCCGTCGACGCGGCCGCGGTCGACGCGCTCCCGCTGGGCCACGCGCTGCTGGTCGTGCAGAAGGGCCCCGGCTCGGGCAGCCGCTTCCTGCTGGACAGCGACGTGATCGAGGCCGGCCGCCACCAGGACAGCAGCATCTTCCTCGACGACGTCACCGTCTCGCGCCGCCACGCGGTGTTCACCCGGGAGCGCGACTCCTTCACCGTGGCCGACGCGGGCAGCCTCAACGGCACCTACGTCAACCGCGACCGGATCGAGAAGGTCCGGCTCAACGACGGCGACGAGGTCCAGATCGGCAAGTACCGCCTGGTGTTCTTCTCCGGCCACGACCGCAGCTGAGGTCGCTCCGCATGGACCGGACGCCTCGCGCGGCCACCGCACCCGGGGAGGGTGCCTCCGGCGTCGCCCGCCACAACATCGGGCAGGTGCTCGACCTGCTGCGCCCCGACTACCCCTCGGTGACGATCCCCAAGATCCGCTTCCTCGAGGACAAGGGCCTGATCAAGCCCGAGCGGACCCCGGCGGGGTACCGCAAGTTCAGCGACGCCGACGTCGAGCGGCTGCTGTACGTGCTGCGGATGCAGCGCGACCACTACCTGCCGCTGAAGGTGATCGGCGAGCACCTCGACGCCCTGGACCGCGGCCTGGCCCCGCCGCCGATCGACTCCGTCGTCCCGACGGTGCCGACCGTGGCCCTGGCCGCCGACGGGCTGCCGAGCGCGGCGTCGTTCAACCGACGCGACGACCTGCGCCTGTCGCGGCGCGAGCTGGTCAAGATCGCCGAGATCGACGAGGACCTGCTGGACCAGCTCGAGCAGTTCGGCCTGATCGCCGTACGGCCGGGCACCCGCCACTACGACGCCGACGCGCTGGTGGTGGCCCGGACCGCCCGCGAGCTCTCCGACTTCGGCATCGAGCCGCGCCACCTGCGCGCGTTCCGCACCGCCGCCGACCGCGAGGTGGGCCTGGTGGAGCAGGTGACCGCCACCGCCCGCGGGTCGCGCGACCCGGCCGCGAGCGCCCGTGCGCACGAGACGGCCTCCGAGGTGGCGGCGCTGACCGTGCGCCTGCACGCCACGCTCGTCAAGGCGGGTCTGCGCCGCCGCTGACCCCCCGTGGGTGCGGAGTAGGGTGAGGACGTGCGCGAAGTAGATGTCATGGGTGTCCGGGTCGAGATGCCCTCCAGCCAGCCGTTGGTGCTGCTGCGCGAGGTCTCCGGGGAGCGTTACCTGCCGATCTGGATCGGTGCGGTCGAGGCCACCGCGATCGCCTTCGCCCAGCAGGGCGTCGTCCCGCCGCGGCCGCTGACGCACGACCTGATGAAGGACGTGCTCGAGGCCACCGGCAACGAGCTGACCGAGGTCCGGATCACCGAGGTCAAGGACGGCGTGTTCTTCGCGCTGCTCGTGCTCGGCTCCGGCGCCGAGGTCAGCGCCCGCCCGTCGGACTCGATCGCCCTCGCCCTGCGCACCGGCACCCGGATCGTGTGCGCCGACGAGGTGCTCGACGAGGCCGGCCTGGCCGTCCCGGCCGAGCAGGAGGACGAGGTCGAGCG
>JBBSKO010000129.1:0-6407 GCA_038256225.1 Propionibacteriales bacterium
AGGCCATGCCCAGCTGCGCCCTGGACTGGGAGCTGCTCGCCGCGATCGGCCGCGTCGAGTCCGACCACGGCCGGTTCGGTGGCAGCGCGCTGTCGGCCGGCGGCGTCGCGAAGCCCTCCATCATCGGAATCCCGCTGACCGGCGGCGAGGGCACCCGCCGCGTCTCCGACAGCGACGCCGGCGAGCTCGACGGTGACAAGGTCCTCGACCGCGCCGTCGGCCCCATGCAGTTCATCCCCTCCACCTGGTCGGTCGTCGGGGTCGACGCCGACGGCGACGGTGAGCGGAACCCCCAGGACATCGACGACGCCGCCCTCGCCGCGGCCGTCTACCTGTGCGGGGACGGGGACGACCTCTCCACCGCCGCCGGCCGCAAGGCCGCGGTGCTGACCTACAACAACAGCAGCTCGTACGTCGCGACGGTCCTCGCGCTGCGCTCGGCCTACGCCCAGGGCGACCCGGCGACCACCGTCCCGACCGTCAGCACGGTCGACCTCGGCACCGGCTCGACCACCGCCGCTCCCGACGGCGCCGCGCCGCTGACCGGGCAGGCGCAGGACGCCGCCGACCGGCAGAAGATCGCCGACGAGCGCGCCGCCGCCGACAAGGTGTCGAAGGCCTCCGGCCCGGGTGCCGGTGGTGGCCAGGGGAAGGCCGACGACCGCGACCGTATCTCGAAGGTCGACCAGGACCGTGGCGAGGACGACGGCAGCTCCGGCGGGACCGTGTCCAACGGCAGCACGAAGCCGGTGAAGCCGCCGGTGGATGAGGAGCAGCCCCCGGTCGATGAGGAGCAGCCCCCGGTCGATGAGGAGCAGCCCCCGGTCGAGGAGGAGCAGCCCCCGGTCGAGGAGACCGACACGGAGGCTGAGCCAGTTCCGACGTGCCCGGCCGACATGGTGCTGGATCTCGCGGACGGCATGAGCGTGACCACGGCTGAGCTCCTCGAGGCGCCGGAGCGGCTGGTCGACGACCAGTTGGTGATCGACGCCCTCGTGATCGAGGGGTACGACCCGCTGACCTGCCTCACCGCACTCGCCGGTCTCTGACCCTCCCCGGTCCGGGGCACGCATGACGCACGCCTTCGACGAGCAGACCGCCGTCGTCCCCCTCGGGGACGGCGCGTGGTCGGTGGACCTGCACGACGGCTGGACGGTTGGCGGCGGGCTGAACGGCGGGTACCTGCTCGCGGTCCTCGGCCGCACCCTGGGTGAGGCGCTGCCCGGCAAGCCGGACCCGCTCAGCACCAGCGCCTACTACGTCTCGGCCGCGACGCCCGGCCCCGCGACGGTGCGGGTGCGGGTGCGTCGGGAGGGCCGCGCCACGGCGACCGCCTCGGCCGAGCTGCTCCAGGACGTCGAGGGGCACGAGGTGGTGCGCGTGACCGCGCTGGCCACCTGCGGCGATCTCGGGCGTACGACCGGTGACGTGCGCACCACGGCCGAGCCCCTCGTGCTGCCGCCGCCGGAGGACTGCGTGGGCGCGACCGACGTCGCGCCGGACGGGTCGCGGACCCCGCCGCGGCTGATGAGCCGCTTCGACCTGCGTATCCCGCAGGAGCAGGCCGGGTGGGCGGTCGGACGGCCGAGCGGGCGCGGCGAGATCAGTGCCTGGTTCCGGCTCGAGGGTGGGCGCGAGCCGGACGTGCTCGCCCTGCTCAGCGCCGTCGACGCGCTGCCCCCGGTCACGTTCTGCCTCGGCATGCCCGGCTGGGCGCCGACCCTGGAGCTGACCGCGCACGTGCGGGCCCGGCCTGCGCCGGGGTGGCTGCGGGTGCGGCACGCCACCCGCAACCTGGCCGGAGGGATGTTCGAGGAGGACTGCGAGGTCTGGGACTCGACCGACCGGCTGGTCGCGCAGTCCCGGCAGCTCGCGCTCGCGCCCCGGACCTCCTAGCCCCCACCAGGGGCGGCTGCTCCTAGAAGCGGTCCGCCCGCATGGCGACGACCCAGCGGCGGCGGGGGTGCTCGGTCGCCGACCACAGCAGCCCGGTGGCGGGGTCGTGGGCGAGGTCCTCGGGGCCCATCGGCAGCGCCCGTCGACGCTCGCGCAGGGCTCCGTGCGGACCGGACCACACCGAGCCCGGGCCCCACGGGCCGTGGGAGGCGGTGGCGACCAGCCGGTCGCCGAGGTCCACGACACCCTGCATCTGGGCCACCCCCTCGCCCAGGACCGGGTGCGCCCGGCCGTCCGGGCCGAGCTGGGGCAGGCCCTCGTCGTCGAGCGCGAACCTGGCCAGCCGCCGGGTCTGGCGGCCGCGGGCGTACTCCCCGACCAGCAGGGCGTTCCTGCCATCCGTCCCGGCCGGGGTGGGGGAGAAGAACGAGTAGCGCAGCGGCTCGGTGCCCTCCTCGGCGCCGGCGCGGTGGGCCAGGCGGACCGGCAGCACGTAGCGGTAGCCGAAGTGGGCGTCGCGCAGCGGGCCGGCGGGCAGCTCGACCAGGTCCTCGAGGTGGCAGCTGGCGAAGCCCCGCCTCGTGGCGGCCACGTGCAGCCACGACCCTGTCCAGGCCAGGCCGCCGGCGTGCGCGACCAGGGGCCGCCCGGTGGCCTCGTCCCCGCTCCCGCGGGCCACCACGACCAGCACGTGCTCGTAGCGCCGACGGGCCGGGTCCAGCACCGCCACCCGGACGCCCTGGCCCTTGGTGGGCTCACCGGGCTCGTCCGGGCGGTGCTTGGCGTACCAGGCCACGGCCACGAGGTGCCGCCCGCCCTCGGAGCCGGTGGTCACGCCCTGGGGCCACCAGCGGGGGTCGCGCCGGTCGGTGGCGTCCCAGGTCCAGGCGCGGTGCACGCCGCGCAGCGGGAGCGCCTGGATCGGGGTACGACGGGCGCGCCGCCCCAGGTCGTCGACGAACGTCGCGAGCGGGACCCGCCCGCCCCCGGCGGCCCGGGCGCGGGCGGCGAGGGCGTCGATCGCTGCGGCGTCCTCCTCGTCCCGGGTGAGGAACAACCGGTGGTCGGGCTGGGCGTCCGGGGTCATGACCGCGACGCTAGCCCGCCGCGCAGGGCGATCGCGACGCCGACGCTGGCCAGCAGCAGGCCCGCCAGCTGACGCGGCCCGAGGACGTCGCCGAAGGCGAGCCAGGCCATCACCGCCGTCACCGGCGGGCTGAGGAAGAACACGCTGGAGGAGGCGCCCGCACCGCCCCGGCGCACCACCGCGCCGAGCAGGAACAGGCCGAGCACGGAGTTCACGGCCGCGAGCAGGACGACGGTGACGACGGCCTGGGACAGGTCGGTGACCGGCCACGGCCCCTCGAGGGTCAGCCCCAGCAGCAGCATCGGCGGCGCGGAGACGGCCAGCTGCAGCGTCAGGGACCAGAGCGGGTCGAGGCCCCGCTCGGTGCCGCCGAGCCACCGCTGGCCCAGGGTGCCCAGGCTCAGGGCGAGGGTGGCGACCACCCCGAGGCCGAGGCCGAGCGGCCCGCCCGCGCCCTCGACGTCCGGGCCCAGGACGACCAGCACCCCAGCCACGCCGAGGACGAACCCGCCGACCTGGACCAGCCCCACCTGCTCCTCGAGCAGGACGCCGGCCAGCAGCACGGTCAGCACCGGGGACAGCGAGTGCAGGAGCGCGCCCAGGGTCGGGGCCAGCCCGGCGTCGAAGGCGAGGTACATCAGCCCGAACTGCACCGCGTTCATCACCAGCCCCACGCCGGCCACCCGCACCAGGACCGGGCGGGTGACGCGCAAGGGCCCCCGCAGCCAGCGGGCCAGGGCCCCGGCGAGCAGGGCGGCCAGGACGAAGCGGTAGCCCAGCACGCTCAGCGGACCGGCGGCGGCGACGGAGGCCGGGCCGAGGATGTAGCCCGAGGACCAGACCAGCACGAACGCCGCGGCGGGCCCGACGGGGACCGCGGTGGGCGCGACCGGGCCGGTCGGCCCGGGCGGCGCTGCGGGCGGTGTCGTGGGCACACGGCACCTTGTCACGGGCGGGCACGGCCTAGGATCGGCGTCCGTGGCGAGACGGCTGGTGGTGGGGGCGGCGGTGCTGCGCGACGGCCGGGTGCTCGCGGCCCGACGGACCGCGCCGCCCGAGGCCGCCGGACGCTGGGAGCTGCCCGGGGGGAAGGTCGAGCCGTGCGAGACGCCCGCCGACGCGCTCGCCCGCGAGCTGGTCGAGGAGCTCGGCGTCGACGTCGAGGTGACCGGGTGGCTGCCGGGCCGGGTCCCGGTCGGCGACGCCCTGGAGCTGGCGGTGGCGACCGTCGTGCTCGTGCGCGGCGAGCCCCTGGCCCGCGAGCACGACCTGCTGCGCTGGGTCGGCAGGGCGGACCTGGAGGACCTGGACTGGCTCGACCCGGACCGTCCGTTCCTGTCGGCGCTCGCGGCGCTGCTGACGACCGGGACCCGGCGGGCGGTGCTCTTCGACGAGGAGGACGCCCGCGAGGTGGCCGCCCGCCTGGTCGACGGCGGTCACGCGGCCCGGGTCGAGCGGGAGCGTCTGGCCGGGGAGGACGACGACGAGGACCACCCGTGGGCGGTCCTCACCGACGCGCCGTCAGCCCTCGTCGAGGTCCTCGTCGAGGAGCGCGACGGCTGGTGGGAGGAGGAGCGGCCGGCGCCCAGGGCCGTACCGGTCCTCCCGCCGCTGCCCGCCGGGCCCCGACGGGTCAAGCGGCCCGGAGGCGGTGCCGCCGGTGGTGTCGCCGGTGGTGTCGCCGGTGGCGTCGCCGGTCCTCACTAGGCTGAGGACCATGAGTGACGCCCCCGCCCACCGCCTGCTGCTGGTGCATGCCCACCCCGACGACGAGACTATCGGCCAGGGCGCCACCATGGCGCGCTACGCCGCCGAGGGGCGCGGGGTCACCCTGGTGACCTGCACCGGCGGCGAGATGGGCGAGGTCCTGGTGCCCGAGCTCGCCCACCTCGCCGACGAGCGCGACGGCGGCCTGGGCGACCACCGCCGCGTCGAGCTGGCAGCGGCGATGGCCGAGCTCGGCGTCACCGACCACCGCTACCTCGGCGGCTACGGCACCTACCGCGACTCCGGGATGCAGTGGCACGCCGACGGGCACGCCGTGCCGGCGGACGAGACCGACGAGCGGGCCTTCTGGAACGCCGACCTGACCGAGGCCGCCGACCACCTCGTCGCGGTGATCCGCGAGGTCCGCCCCCAGGTGCTGGTGACCTACGACCAGTTCGGCGGCTACGGCCACCCCGACCACATCCAGGCGCACCGGGTCGCGACGTACGCGACGTCCCTGGCGGCGGTGGCCTCCTACCGGCGCGACCTCGGCGAGGCGTGGGACGTGGCGAAGGTCTACTGGGGCGCCATGTCGGAGAGCCGCATGCGCGCCGGTCTGCGGGCGCTGCGCGACGCGGGGGACGCCACGACCTTCGAGGGGATGGAGCCCGACGGCCCGCTGCCGCACTTCGTGACCGCCGACGACGACCTCAGCGCCGGCGTCGACGGGATGGCCTTCATCGACCGCAAGATGGCCGCGATGGGCGCCCACGCCACCCAGATCACGCTCGACGGCCCGTTCTTCGCCCTCTCGAACAACGTCGGCGACACGGCGTGGGGTGTCGAGTTCTTCCGGCTGGCCAAGGGCGAGGTCGGTCCGGTCGGGGAGGACGGCCTCGAGGCCGACCTCTTCGCCGGCGTCGACGCCTGACCCGTGCGCCCCCCGGCCCCGCGCCTCGTGCTCCGGCTCCTGGTCGCGGCCGCCTGGCTCGCCCTCGGTGTGCTGGTCGGCACCTGCGCGGCCGTGCTGTCGTCGCTGTGGTGGGGCCTGCTGCTCGGCGGGGTGACCACGGTGGCGCTGGCGGTGGCCGCCCGTCCGGGCTGGGGGGCCCGGGTCCCGCTGGCGGTCGGCTGGGGCGTCGCCGTGCTGCGGCTGGCGCTGCGTCGTCCGGAGGGCGACTACGTCGTCGGCAGCGACACCGGGGGCTACGTCCTGCTCGCGCTCGGCCTCTCCCTGGTGGTCGCGGCGCTCGTCACCGTCCCCCTGCGGGCCCGGGGGGCCCTCGAGGAGTCGGCGTCCGGGCCCTCGTCTTCCTAGGATGGAGCCGTGAGCTTCTGGGACAACGAGACCGCTGCCCCCTCGGACGACGGCGGGCCCGGGCGGGAGCGTGCCGGCGGCCTTGTCGCCGGCCTGGTCGTGCTGGGGCTCGTCGTGCTCCTCGGCGCGGGCTGGGCGACCGCCTACTACGCCGCGGGGGACAACGTGCCTCGCGGGGCCACCGTCGAGGGTGTCGCCGTCGGGGGCCGCAGCCCGGACGACGCGGTGCGCGACCTCGAGCAGGAGCTGGCCGAGCGTGAGACCGCCCCGGTGCGGCTCGAGGTCGGCGACCGCGGCGTCGAGGTCGACCCGGTCGAGGCCGGGCTGTCGGTGGACCACGAGGCGTCCGTGGCCGCCGTCGGTGGCGGCCGCAGCTGGGACCCCCGCCGGCTCTGGGAC
>JBBSKO010000130.1:0-6404 GCA_038256225.1 Propionibacteriales bacterium
CCCTGGTCGCGGTGAGCCTGACCTTCAGCGTGGTCGGGGGACCGCTCTACGCCTACACCGACCGGGCCGCCGCCGACCTCGCGGACCGCCAGCCGTACCTCTCGGCCGTGCTCGGGGAGGACGCCCGATGAGCCGTCTTCGTCTGCTCCAGTGGCCCGTGGTGCTCTGGCTGACCCTGGTCTGGTGCGCGCTGTGGGGCAGCGCGAGTCCCAAGATCCTGCTGTCCGGCGCCCTGGTCGGCGTCGCCGTCTGCGTGGTGTTCCCGCTGCCGCGGCTGCGCGCCGACGGCGTCGTCCGGCCGTGGCCCCTGCTCGTGCTGCTGGGGCGTTTCCTGGCCGACGTGGTCGTGGCCAGCGTGCGTGTCTCGGTCCTGACGCTGCGTCCCGGCCACCCGCGCAGCGCGATCGTCCAGGTCGACCTGACCACCTCGTCCGACCTCGTGCTGACGGTCGTTGCCGAGCTGGTCTCCCTGGTCCCCGGCGCCGTCGTGATCGAGACCCGGCGCTCGACCCACACCCTCTTCCTGCACGTCCTCGACGCCCGCGGCCCCGCCGCCGTCGAGGACGCCCGAGCCGCTGCCCTCGCCCAGGAGCAGCGGGTCCTGCGGGCCTTCGCCCGGAAGGAGCCGGCCTCGTGAACATCGCCATCCTGGTCGCCGGGGCGATCCTCGGGATCTCCTCGGTGCTGGTCGTCCTGCGGATGACGCTGGGTCCGACCATGCTCGACCGCGCCATCTCCTTCGACGTCCTGGCCGCGGTGCTGCTGGCCGGGATCGCGCTCGACGTGGCCGCGGACCGCGACGCCGACGCCGTGCCGATCCTGCTCGTGCTCACGCTGCTCGGCTTCGTCGGCTCGGTCTCCATCGCCCGGTTCTTCCCCGGCAGCGACGACGTCGACGAGCCTCGCCTCGACGAGGACCCGGCCGGCGACGAGCAGGCCTCGTCGGACCGCGCGGACGACGGCACCTTCGGCCGCCCGACCGGTGGGGGGCTGCTGTGAGCTGGACGGGCGTGGCCGACGGAGTGGCCGGGGTGCTGTTCGTCCTCGGCGCGCTGTTCAGCCTGGTCGCGGCGGTCGGCCTGCTGCGCTTCCCCGACGTGCTGACCCGGATGCACTCGGCGGCCAAGCCGCAGGTGCTCGGGCTGATCCTGATCACCGTGGGCGTCGGGCTGCGCCTGCGCGACCCGTCGGTCGTGGCGCTGCTCGGCCTGGTGGTGCTCTTCCAGCTGGTCACGGCCCCGGTCGCCAGCCACATGATCGGGCGTGCCGCGGTGCGCGGCGGTCGGGTGCGCACCGACCTGCTCGAGGTCGACGAGCTCTCCGAGCGGCAGGGCGACGTCGAGGAACCGCGCGGAGCACCCTGAAACCCCCTGGTAGCCCGGATTGATTAAGGTTAGGCTTGCCTAACTCACTGTCGCGCTATCGGGGGAGGCCCCATGTCGCCGTCGTACGCCGAACGGGCCCGGGCCGTGGTGGCCACCGCCACCGGGCTCGAGGTCGGGGTGCTGTCGATGACCGTCCCGGTCGAGCAGCACCTCGCCGACGCCGACGGCTCGCTGCTCCTCTGCGCGCCGACCACCGGGTCCGGCGAGCCGGGCTCGCCGCTGGCCCTCGCCGGCCGGTTCCCCGGGCCGGCCCTCACGGCGGGCCTGACCGACGTCGCCGCCGTCCCGCAGCCCGACCGGGTGCGTGGTCGGGTCCGGCTCACCGGGGCGCTCACCCTCGCCGACGGCCCCCTGGCCCCCGGGGTGGCCGACCACCTCGGCGCCGGCCCGGGCCGGCCCGTGCTGCGGCTGGTGCCGCAGCGGGTCGCGATCGACTGGCGGGTCGGGCCGGAGCAGGAGGGCTGGCAGAGCGTGGACGCCGCCGACTACGCCGCCGCCGAGCCGGACCCCCTGGCCGGCTGGGAGGCCGGGTGGACCGCACACCTCGACCGCGACCACCCTGGCCTGGCCGCGGCGCTGGCCCGCAGCGTGCGCCCCGACCTCGACCCCGTGGCCGTCGTCCGCCCGGTGCTCGTCGACCGCGGCGGGATCACGCTGCGCGTCCACCACGGCCCGCGCAGCGCCACCGAGGACCTGCACCTGCCGCTGGGCCGCGAGGTCCGGTGCGGCTGCGACGCCAGGCTCGCGCTGCAGGAGGTGGTCGACGCCCGCCTCGGCCCGCCGAGATGACCCTCGCGGACAGCCGAGATGACGCTCGCGGCGCCTCGAGGTGACGCTTGCGGACAGCAGGGAACGCCGGGGTGACACCATCTCGGCATGACGACCGCTGACTCGGGCCGCCCGTCACGACCGGCCGGCACCATCCTCGCGCTCGGGGGTGGTGGCTTCTCCGTGGGCGAGAGCCCGCTCCTGGACGACCTCCTGCTCGACCTCGCCCGGCCCCGCGCCGCGCGCCACGACCGGGGCCACCGGCCCCGGGTCGCGTTCGTCGGCACGGCGAGCGGTGACGCCGAGGGCTACGCCGCGAAGTTCGAGGCCGCCTTCGGCGACCGGGCCGAGACGACCGTCGTGTCCTTGTTCTGGCGCGACGGCTTCGACCTCCGCGCCACGCTGCTGGACCAGGACGCGGTGTTCGTGGGCGGCGGCAGCACGCTGAACCTGCTGGCGCTCTGGCGCCAGCACGGCATGGATGGCGCCATGGCCGACGCGCTGGCCGACGGCGTCGTGCTGTCCGGGATCAGCGCGGGGATGAACTGCTGGTTCGACGCCTCGGTCACCGACTCGCACGGTCCGCTGAGCGCGCTCGACGACGGGCTGGGGTTCCTGCCCGGATCGGCCTGCCCGCACTACGACGGCGAGGCCGACCGGCGCCCGGCGTACCTCGCCATGGTCGGCTCCGGCGCCCTCCCCAGCGGGTTCGCCGCCGAGGACGGGGTCGGCCTGCTGTTCCGCGACGGCGCCCTGGTCGAGGCGGTCAGCGAGCGACCCGACGGCCGCGCGTTCCGGGTGCACCTGGCCGGCGGCGCGCTCGACGTCGACGACGCCGCCGACCTCGCCGACGTGGCCGAGAGCCCGCTGGACGTGCGGTTCCTGGGCTGAGGGGCCGGGACGTCGTACGACCCGTGGAGACGTCTCCACGGGTCGCATGACGTCACGCCGGGTGGCGCGACCGGGCGGGTCCGGTCAGGCGGCCTTGGCGGCCTTGATCCGGCGGGCCTGCTGCTCCAGGCGGGCCTGGGCGGCGCGGCGGACCTTGGGGCCGCCGGTGGCCATGCCGTAGAGGAGCTTCATCTGGCTGGGCAGGTTCTTCGGCGTCGTGGTGGTCATGAAGCCGTTGGGCAGCGAGAGCCGGACGACCTTGTGCCAGGCGCTGCCGACCTGCTGGGGCAGCGGGGCCTCGTGGTAGCGCAGCTCGTACTTGTCGAAGAGCGCCTTCACCTGGGGCGCGATCTCGGTGTACCGGTTCGACGGCAGGTCCGGGAACAGGTGGTGCTCGATCTGGTGCGACAGGTTGCCGGTCATCAGGTGCATCGCCTTGGAGCCGGAGATGTTGGCCGAGCCGAGCATCTGGCGGACGTACCACTGGCCGCGGGTCTCGTTGTCCGGGATCGCCTTGCGCTCGAAGGTCTCGACGCCCTCGGGGAAGTGACCGCACATGATCACCGAGTGGGACCACACGTTGCGGACCACGCTGGCGGTGAAGTTCGCGGCCAGGGCCGGGAGGAACCCGCCGAAGGGCAGCGCGAGCGCCGGGTTGACGACGTAGTCCTTGGTGGCCTGCTTGCGGATCTTGGTGACCGTGTTGCGGGCGCGGCGCTTGAACTCCTCGCTCCGCTTCTCCTTCGGGATGGAGAGGTTCTTGCCCAGCTCGAGGTCGTAGGCCGCGATGCCGTACTCGAAGAAGCAGGCGTTGATGGCGTTCCACAGCGGCTGCGCGAGGTACATCGGGATCCAGCGCTGGTCCTCGTCGACGCGCATGATGCCGTAGCCGAGGTCGTTGTCCTTGCCGACGATGTTCGTGTACGTGTGGTGGATCTCGTTGTGGGAGTGCTTCCAGCCCTCGGCCGTGGAGGCGTTGTCCCACTCCCAGGTGCTGGAGTGGATCTTCGGGTCGCGCATCCAGTCCCACTGGCCGTGCATGACGTTGTGCCCGATCTCCATGTTCTCGAGGATCTTGGCGATGCTCAGGCCGATCGTGCCCGCGACCCAGGCCGGCGGGAACGCGCTGGCCAGCAGCACCGCGCGGCTGCCGAGCTCGAGCTTGCGCTGCACGTCGACCATCCGACGGATGTACGCCGCGTCGGCCGCGCCGCGGTCGTCGATGATGCTCTGACGGATCGCGTCGAGCTCGACGCCGATCTGCTCGACGTCGGCCTCGGTGAGGTGCGCGGTGGGGTTCTCGGGCTTCTTGGTCATGACGGTCATGGGTGCCTCCGTGGTGTGACGGTGGTCGGGTGGGTCAGGTCGGGGTGGGTCGGGGTAGGTCAGTGGTCGATCGAGCAGGCGCCGGCGGGGGCGTTGACGCAGGTCTGCACGAGCACGCCGCGCGGGTCGGTCTCGCCGGGGACCGCGGTGGTGATGGCGCCGTTGCGCAGGTCGCGCACCGACCCCTCACGCATCGGCAGCACGCAGCCCATGCAGATGCCCATCCGGCAGCCGCTGGGCATCAGCAGCCCGGCCGCCTCGGCGGCGTCGAGGATCGGCGTGGCGCCGTCGATCTCGACGTCGGTGGCCGAGGTGGAGAAGGTGACGGTGCCACCTTCGCCGGGCTCGACCCGCGAGGTGCGGAACTGCTCGACGAAGAGCTCGAGGCCGTGCTCCTCGTGGTGGGCGTCGAGGGCGTCGAGCATCCCGGAGGGCCCGCAGGCGAAGGTGCGGCGCTCGGCCAGGTCGGGGACGTGGTCGCCGATCGTGCCCACGTCGAGCACGCCGTGCTCGTCGTCGTAGCGGGCGACCAGCCGGATCGCGCCGGCCGCGTCCAGGGCGACCAGGTCGTCGTGGAAGATCGAGTCGGGCTGGCTGGGCGCCACGTGGACGACCACGATGTCGCGGTCGGCGCCGCGCGGGGGCAGCAGCACGCCCTCGTCGGTGGAGGGGAACAGGTTGCGCAGCATCCCGATCACCGGGGTGATCCCGGAGCCGGCGGTGACGAAGAGCAGCTTGCGCGACTCGGGCGGCAGCACGAACTCGCCGGCGGCCTGCTCGAGGTGGACCAGGGTGCCCGGGCGGGCGCCGTGGACGAGGTGGGAGCTGACGTGGCCGTCGGGCACCGCCTTGACGGTGATCGAGACGTGGCCGTCGGCGCGCGGACCGTGGGTGAGCGAGTAGGCGCGCCAGTGGCGCACCCCGTCGACGTCGATGCCGATCCGGACGTACTGGCCGGGCACGTGGCCGGCCCAGTCGGCGCCGGGCTTGATCTCGATCGTCGCGGCGTCGCGGGTCTCGGGGTGGACGGCCACGATCCGGCCGCGCAGCGGGCCGCCGGCGCGCAGCGGGCTGAAGACGTCGAGCACGTCGTCGAGCTCCAGCGGGGTCACCGCGGCCTCGGCCACGCGGCGCACGCGTGAGCCCACGGCGGCCCGGAGACCGGCCGTGCTGCGCCCTCGTCCCGAGGACGGGCCGATGCGCAAGGAGGAGAAGGAGCTCATGCGACTAGTCTGCTCGACCCGCAGCACAATTTCCTGTGCTCTGGACGTGATTCGGGCAGTACTCTTTGTTCATTCGAGACGAGAAGTGGGGTACGCATGGCGACCGGAGGTCCGCGGGAGCGGGTAAGTCAGGGCGCGCTGCTGCCGGCGGAGGCCGCCGCGGCGATCCGTGCGCACCTGCCGCACGTCGCCGACGACGTCGTCGCCGCCATCATCGCCGAGATCCCGGGTTACGAGGACGACCTCGGCGGACGGATGGGCAGCACCATCCGCACGGCGGTGCAGATGGCGCTCGGCGGGTTCCTGTCCCTGGCCTCGGGACGCCGCGGCAGCGACCCCCGCACCCCGACTGCGCCGGCGGTGGAGGGGGCGTACGCCCTGGGCCGCGGGGAGGCCCGGAGCGGCCGCAGCACCGCGGCGCTGCTCTCGGCGTACCGGATCGGGGCGCGGGTCTCCTGGCGTGAGATGTCCGGCGTCGCCGTGGCCAGCGGCCTGGACGCCGCCCAGACGGCCTCCTTCGCCGAGCTGGTCTTCGCCTACATCGACGAGCTCTCGGCCAGCAGCGTCGCGGGCCACGACGACGAGCTGGCCACCGCCGGCCGGGCGCGGGAGCAGCTGCGGGAGCGGCTGGCGCGCCACCTGCTCGACCAGGCCCCGGCCGAGACCGTCACCCTGGCCGCCGAGGAGGCCGGCTGGGCGCCGCCGGGCACGCTGACCGCGCTGGTGGTCCCGTCTCCCCAGGTACGCCCGGTGCTCGCCGCCCTGCCCCCCGGCACCCTGTCGGTGACCGACGTCGCCGGCCTCGACGACG
>JBBSKO010000131.1:0-6378 GCA_038256225.1 Propionibacteriales bacterium
CTGACCTGGCTCGCGGGCGGGTCCTTCGGCAAGCTGGCCACGCGGCTGCGGGTCGTGTGGGCCAGCGGGGGTACGCGCCCGATGAACCCGCTGCGGCTGCTGGCGCGGCAGGTGCTGGTGGTCCTCGTGGTGCCGCCGCTGGTGTGGCGCCCGGACGGTCGTGGTCTGCACGACCTGGCGGCCGGGACCTGCACCATCACGTTGGACACCTACCGCAGTCTGGGCGCCGGCCGCCTCTGACGGTGGTCTCGAGACGGTCGCTTCGCTCCCTCCTCGACCTCCGGGGAGGTCCGGTGGTCGAGGTGCGAGGGCCGCCAGGCCCGAGCCTCGAGACCCGGGGCCGAGCCTCGAGACCTGGGGCCGAGCCTCGAGACCTGGGGCCGAGCCTCGAGACCTGGGGCCGAGCCTCGAGACCTGGGGCCGGGTCTCGAGACGGTCGCTGACGCTCCCTCCTCGACCTCCGGGGCGCTGCGGGGTCTCGACCGCGAGGGGTCAGCGGCCGCGCATGTTGCCGCGCATGCCCTTCATGTTCTGCGGGACCGGTCCCTTGGGCATCGGCACCGCTGAGCGCCGCGCGTCGAGCGCCTTGAGGCGGTGCAGCACGTCGGTGATCTCGGCCGGCTTGACCTGGCGGCCCAGCTTGCGGACCTTCTTGACCAGCTGGGGGAGCGGCACCTGGCCCTCGGCGTCGCCGCACTGCATCTCGTGCACGGGCGTCCCGGCGGCGACGCGCTCGTGCTTGCGGCGCTCCTCGGTGAGCATCCCGCGCAGCCGGGTGGGGTTGCCCTCGCCGACCAGGACGATGCCCGGGGGGCCGACCACGCGGTGCACGACGTCCTGCTGGCGGTTGAAGGCCACCATCGGGTCGGTCTTCCAGCCCTTGCGCAGCATGGTCAGCGCGCTGGCGCCGGCCCCGGTCTGACCCTCCATCCGGGCGTAGGCGGCCGCCTGGGCGCGACGGCCGAAGACGAGCAGGGCGCCGAGGATGCCGAGCAGGATCCCGCCGACGACGGCGAAGATCGTGCTGATCGTGCCGTCACCGGGGAGCAGCCAGAAGATCGCGAAGCCGACCAGGCCGGCGAGCAGGAACGACCCGAGCAGCCACAGACCGATCCGCGGGTCGGTCTGCTTGGTCATCGAGTAGGTCGCCACGAGCTGCTGGCGGCGGCTCATCGTCGACGGGTCGCTCGGGTCGTACGCCTGCTTCTGCTTCTTCTTCTTGCGGGCCATGGTCGGGCTGGTCCTCGTGTTCCTCGCGCGGGTGGGATCGGTCCGGCCCGGTCGGGCCGGGGGTCAGACGGAGGCGCCCTCGCGGGCGTCCATCGCCTGACGGTACAGCCGACCAGCGCGGTAGGACGACCGCACCAGCGGACCCGACAGCACGCCCGAGAAGCCGATCTCCTCGGCCTCGGTCGCCAGCTCCACGAACTCCTCGGGCTTGACCCAGCGCTCGACGGGGTGGTGGCGCACCGAGGGCCGCAGGTACTGCGTGATCGTGATCAGCTCGCAGCCGGCCTCGTGCAGGTCGCGCAGCGCCTGCGAGACCTCCTCGCGGGTCTCGCCCATGCCCAGGATCAGGTTGGACTTGGTGACCAGGCCGAAGTCACGCGCGGACGTCAGCACGCCGAGCGAGCGCTCGTAGCGGAACGCCGGACGGATCCGCTTGAAGATCCGCGGCACGGTCTCGACGTTGTGCGCGAGCACCTCGGGGCGGGACTCGAAGACCTCGGCGAGCTGCTCGGGCACGGCGTTGAAGTCCGGGATCAGGTTCTCCACGCCGGTGCCGGGGTTGAGCTCGTGGATCTGCTTGACCGTCTCGGCGTAGAGCCAGGCGCCACCGTCGGGCAGGTCGTCGCGGGCGACGCCGGTGATGGTGGCGTACCGCAGGCCCATGGTCCGCACGGACTCGGCGACCCGGCGCGGCTCGTCGCGGTCGAGGGCCTCGGGCTTGCCGGTGTCGATCTGGCAGAAGTCGCAGCGGCGCGTGCACTGGTCGCCGCCGATGAGGAAGGTGGCCTCGCGGTCCTCCCAGCACTCGTAGATGTTGGGGCAGCCGGCCTCCTCGCACACCGTGTGCAGGCCCTCGGCCTTCACCAGCTTCTTCAGCTCGGTGTACTCAGGGCCCATCGTGGCCTTCGTCTTGATCCACTCGGGCTTGCGCTCGATGGGGGTCTCGGCGTTGCGGACCTCCAGACGCAGCAGCTTGCGACCGTCGGGGGCGGTGGGAGAGGTCGTCACGTCGGTCAACTGTACGCCGGGGGCCCGACCGGGACGGAGGTCGCCTCAGAGCCCGAGGACCTGCACCCGCGGTCCCCGACCGGGCTCGGGCCGCGGCTCGTAGTCGGGCGTCGACTCGTAGGTGCCCCATGCGAGGAGCTCGTCGAGGTGACGCTCGACGTGGGGGAGGACCTCGTCGACGCCGACGTGCCGGTCGAGCTCCCGGGTCAGGCTGGTGACCCCGGCGTCGGCGATCCCGCAGGGCACGAACCGCTCGTACCAGCCGAGGTCGACGTCGGCGTTGAGGGAGAAGCCGTGCATCGTCACCCCGCGCGAGACGCGGATGCCGAGGGCGGCGACCTTGCGCTCGGGGCCACGCTCGTCGGCGCGCAGCCAGACGCCGCTGCGGCCCGGGATGCGGGCCGTGGTCACCCCGAGCTCGCCGCAGGCGCGGATCAGCGCCTCCTCGACGCGTCGCACGTAGTCGACGACCTTGACGTGGTCGGGCAGCCGGACGACGGGGTAGCCGACCAGCTGGCCGGGGCCGTGGAAGGTGATCTTGCCGCCGCGGTCGACGTCGATGACGTCGGCGCCCCCGGCGTCGACCGGCTTCTCGTGCGCCTCGGTCCGCTTGCCGCAGGTGAAGACCGGCGGGTGCTCCAGGAGCCAGACGGTGTCGGGCCGCGACCCGTCGACGACGGCGGCGTGCAGCACGCGCTGGCGGTCCCAGGCGGTGCGGTAGTCCACGGCGTCGGGTCCGAGGCCGTCGCGGAGGTACGCAGGGGTGCTCACGTCGGTCGAGGCTACTCCGCCCCGAGCAGCGCCCCCGGGGGCCTGTGGAGAGCCGCAGCGGCGTCGGGCGGGTCCGGGGTAGGAACAGGGCATGCGCCACCTCGACCGCCGTCCGAGCACCCACGTGCGGTCCCGGGTGCCCCGGCTCGCCGCGGTCGGCTCCGGCCTGGCCGCGCTCCTGCTGGTCGCGGTGGTGCTGCTCGCCGCGACCGGGTCCCCGGGGTTCCTCGGGCTCGGTGCCGACGAGCCCGAGCCCCGGCTGGCCTCCCCGAGCCGGTCGAACCCGGGCACGCCGACCCCGGCTCCGTCGGAGGACGGGGACGAGGACACCGACGCGCAGCAGGCGATCGCCGCCGGTCCGGCCCCGGTACGCCCGCCACCTCCCGGCGGGGCCGGGGCCCCGGGCGCCGTGCGGTGGTCGGCGGGGTTGCTGAGGGCGTGGGACCAGGCCCGGGAGCGGGCGTGGCAGGCCGCCGACCCGGGCGCCCTCGGGGCGCTCTACGTGCCCGGGTCGACGGCCGGGGAGCGGGACGCCGAGCTGCTGGAGCGGTGGCGGGCGGCCGGCGTCGAGGTCCGCTCCCTGCGGCTGCGGGTGGAGACGGTCGACGTGGTCGCCCTCGACCGGCGGCGGGTCGTCCTGGAGGTCACCGACCGGCTGCGGGTGCACGCGGTGGCCGAGGGCGCGCCGGGGGTGCTGCGGCTGGGCCGCGACCGTCCGAGCACGCGGGTCGTGGAGCTGCGCCGCGACGGCGGGACCTGGCAGGTGGCCGAGGTGGTGCCGGCCGGGACCGTGTGAACGGTCCCGGCCGGACCGGGTGGGGCAGGTCGTGCCGGGTCAGCGGCGCCGGGCCAGCCCGCTCCCGACGACCGCGGTGACGTCGGGATCGGCGAACGAGTAGCCGCTGTCGAGCAGCGCCTGCGGCCGGACGTTGAGCGAGTTGAGCAGCTCGGTCGACAGGTCGCCCGCGCCGACCTTGAGCAGCGGCGCCGGGACGGCCGCGAAGGACGGCCGGCGCAGGGCCGAGGCCAGGGCCTTGGTGAACGCGGCGTTGGTCGGGGTCTCGACGCAGCACAGGTTGACCGGCCCGGAGACCGAGTCGTGCTCGGCGAGGTGGACCACCGCGCCCACCCAGTCGCGCAGCGAGATCATCGCCATGTGCTGGCGCCCGCTGCCCAGGCGCCCGCCGAGGCCGAGCTTGAACAACGGCGTCAGCAGGCTCAGCGGCGGTGCGGCCGCGTCCATCACCGGGGCCGTGCGCAGCACGCACACCCGGGACCCGGCTGCCCGGGCCGGCTCGGCCGCGGCCTCCCACTCCCGGGTGACCTCGGTCAGCAGCCCGTGCCCGCGCGAGTCCGAGGACTCGGTGAGCAGGGCGCCGCCGTGGTCGCCGTAGTAGGAGATCCCGTTGCCGGCCAGGAAGGCCGGGGGAGCGCCACCGCCCGCGGCCGCCGCGGCGACGGCCTCGGCCAGCACCGTGGTCGTGGTGATCCGGCTCTCCCGCAGCTCGCGGGCCCACTTCTTGGAGTGCGGGTTGCCGGCGGTGGGCGAGCCCGCGAGGTTGACCACCACGTCGGACGCGGCGATCACCGCGGCGTCGACCTCACCGGCGTACGGGTCCCAGGTGGACTCCTCCGCCCCCTCCGCGGGGCGCCGGACCAGCCGGGTGACCGTGTGGCCCCGGGTGGTCAGCGCCTCGCGGAGCTGGGTGCCGAGGAAGCCGGAGCCCCCGGCGAGGACGACGCGCAGCGCCATCTCAGACCTCGAACTGGCCGGACTCGAGGCGGGCCTTGACGTCGGCCAGGAAGCGGCCGGCGTCGGCGCCGTCGACGAGACGGTGGTCGTAGGTCAGCGCCAGGTAGACCATGTGGCGCACCGCGATGGTCTCGCCCAGGTTGGCGTCGTCGATCACGACCGGGCGCTTGACGACCGCACCCGGGCCGAGGATCGCGACCTGGGGCTGGTTGATGATCGGGGTGTCCCACAGGGCCCCGACGCTGCCCAGGTTGGTGATCGTGAAGGTGCCGCCGGACAGCTCGTCGGGCCCGATCTTGTTGGTCCGGGTGCGCTGGGCGACGTCGGCGATCTTCTTCGACAACCCGGCGATCGAGAGGTCGCCGGCGTCCTTGACGACCGGGGTCAGCAGACCCTTGTCGGTGTCCACGGCGAACGCGACGTTCTCGCGGTCGAAGTAGGTCACCTCGCCCTTCTCGGCGTCGATGGTCGCGTTCAGCTTCGGGTGCTCCTTGAGCGCGTCGATCGAGGCCTTGGCGAAGAACGGCAGGTAGGACAGCTTCACGCCCTCGCGGGCCAGGAAGTCGGCCTTCGCCGCGTCGCGCAGACGCGCGATGTTGGTGACGTCGACCTCGACGACCTGCGTCAGCTGGGCCGAGGTGTGCAGCGAGTCCAGCATCCGCTCGGAGATGATCTTGCGCAGGCGCGTGATCTTCTCCGTCGTGCCGCGCAGCGGCGACGGCGTCGGCTTCGCGCCGGACGCCGCCGGGGCGGAGGCGGCGGCCGGGGCGGCGGGCGCCGCCGCGGGGGCGGGCTGCTCGGCCTTCTTCGCCGCCTCCAGGACGTCCTGCTTGCGGATCCGACCGCCGACGCCGGAACCGGTCACCGAGGACAGGTCGACGTCGTGCTGGGCGGCGAGCTTGCGCACGAGCGGGGTGACGTACTGGCCCGGGTCCTCGGTGCGCGAGGGCTTCTCGGCGGCGGGCTCGGTCTGCTCGGTCTGCTTCGTCGGGGCGGGGGCCTCCTCGGCAGCCGGCTTCTTCTGCTCCGGCTCCGGCTCCGGTGCCTTCTCCTGCGGCGTCTCCTTCACCTCGGGCTCGGGCTCGGGCTCGGGCTCCGGCTCGGGCTCGGGCTCGCTCTGGGCGGGCTCGCCGGAGCCGACCAGCGCCAGCTCGGCGCCGATCTCGACGGTCTCGTCCTCGGCGACCTTCTGCTCCAGCAGCGTGCCGGCCACCGGGGAGGGGACCTCGGTGTCGACCTTGTCGGTCGAGACCTCGAGGAGCGCGTCGTCGACGGCGACCTCGTCACCGACCTGCTTCAGCCAGCGGGTGACGGTGCCCTCGGTGACGGACTCGCCCAGCTCGGGCAGCTTGACGACGGTCGCGTCCCCGCCACCGCTGCCGCCACCGGACGGCTTCGGGGCGGGCTCCTCGGCGGGCTCGTCGGCCTCGTCCGCGGCGGCCTGCGGCTCCTCGGTGCTGGGCTCCGGCTCGGGCTCCGGCTCGGGCTCCGGCTCCGGCTCCGGCTCGGGCTCGGGCTCCGGCTCGGGCTCGCTCTCGGCGGGCTCACCGGAGCCGACCAGCGCCAGCTCGGCGCCGATCTCGACGGTCTCGTCCTCGGCGACCTTCTGCTCCAGC
>JBBSKO010000132.1:0-6369 GCA_038256225.1 Propionibacteriales bacterium
CGGTGCCACCGCAGGCTTCAGCGCGGGCGGCGAGTGGGAGGAGCTCACCACGACCGGCCTCCGGGACGAGGTCGCCGCCGTCGCCCAGGGCTTGCTCGCCGCCGGCGTCCAGGCCGGTGACCGCGTCCTGCTCGCGGCCCGCACCCGGTGGGAGTGGACGGTCGTCGACTACGCGCTGTGGTGGGTCGGGGCCGTCAGCGTCCCCCTCTACGACTCGGTCTCGGTCGACCAGTTGGCCCGGGTCCTCGCCGACGCGCCGGTGGTCGCCGCCGTGGTCGGCGACACCGCCGTCGCCGACCGGCTCCGCGAGGCCGCCGGCACGGCCGTCCCCCGCCACACCTGGGTCCTCGACGACGGCGGGCTCGACGCGCTGGTCACGGCCGGGCGGGGGCCGGACGCACCGGACGACGAGGCGCTGGCGGCCCGCCGGGTCGCGGTCGGGCCCGAGGACCTGGCCACGCTCCTGTTCACCTCGGGCACGACCGGGCGGCCCCGCGGCTGCGAGCTCACCCACGGCCAGCTGATGGCCGGCGCCCAGGCCTGCCTGGACGGCCTGCCGGAGCTCTACCGCACCCCGGACCCCGACGACGAGGACGACGACGGACCCTCGACGCTGCTGTTCCTCCCGCTCGCGCACGTGCTGGCCCGCTCGGTGCAGGTGGCGTGCGTCCGCGCCCGGGTCCGGATCGCCCACGGCTCCGACCTGCGCCGGCTGACCGACGACCTGCAGCAGGTCCGCCCGACGTTCGTGCTGGCCGTGCCGCGGGTGCTGGAGCAGCTGTTCAACACCGTCTCCCTGCGCGCGGCCGCCGACGGCCGGGGACGCGTCTTCGAGAAGGCGGCCGACACCGCGATCGCCTGGTCCCGTGCCCGCGAGCGCGGTCGGGTGCCGGCCCGGCTCCGCGCGCGGCACGCGGCGTACCAGCGCCTGGTCCGCACCCGGCTGCACGAGGCCCTCGGCGGCCGCTGCCGGCACGCGGTCTGCGGCGGCGCGCCGCTGGGCGAGCGGCTCGGCCACTTCTACCGCGGCATCGGGATCAGCGTGCTCGAGGGCTACGGCCTCACCGAGACCGCCGGCGCGGTGACGGTCAACCAGCCCGACGCCACCCGGATCGGCACCGTGGGTCGTCCGCTGCCCGGTGCCGGCGTGCGGATCTCCGACGAGGGCGAGCTGCTGGTGCGCGGCCCGCAGGTCTTCCGCGGCTACCACGGCCTGCCCGACCTGACCGCCGAGGTGCTGACCGCCGACGGGTGGCTGCACACCGGCGACGTGGGCGAGGTCGACGACGAGGGCTTCGTCCGCGTCACCGGCCGCCAGCGGGAGATCTTCGTGACCGCCGGCGGCAAGAGCGTCGCCCCCGCGGTGCTCGAGGACAAGGTGCGCGCGCACCCGCTGGTCAGCCAGTGCCTCGTGGTCGGCGACGGCCGCCCGTACGTCGGGGCGCTGGTCACCCTCGACCCGGACGCCGTCGCGCTCTGGGCCGAGCGGCACGGGACGTCGAAGGACCCGGCGAAGCTGGTCTCCCACCCGGCGCTGCTGGCCGACGTGCAGGCCGGTGTGGACGAGGCCAACCTGGCGGTGTCCAAGGCCGAGTCCGTCAAGCGCTTCCGGGTACTGCCGCGGGACTGGACCGAGGAGGACGGCGACCTGACCCCCAGCCTGAAGCTGCGCCGCTCGGTGGTCCTGCGCCGCCACCGCGACGCCATCGAGAGCCTCTACGAGGCCTGACGGCGACCTGACCAAGGTCCCCTCTCGGCGGCCCTTTTCCCGATTCCCCCACGGGTCGGCCCCGCTGCGTGCCGCGATTTCGGCACGCCCGCGGGATGGTCCCGCGCGCCGCACGCAGCGCCTGACGTCAGCACCACCGGGGGAAGGTGGCCGATGTCGCGCGCCGGGAGGGACCCGTGGAGCGACGCAAGATCCTGCTGGTCGTGGCGGCCGTCGTCGCCGCCCTCGGGGCGACCCTGGTCTTCCTCTACGCCCAGGGCGCCGAGAACAGGGCCACGGCGCAGTTCCAGACCGTCGACGTGCTCAGCGCCGCGCAGCGCATCGAGCGGGGCGAGTCCATGGACGACGCCCTCGCCGCCGGCAAGGTGACCCTCGAGGCCGTCACGGTCGACGAGGTGCTCGAGGGCGCCGGGGCCGACGACGAGGTGTTCGCCGGCCAGGTCGCGCTGACCACCGTCTACCCCGGTGAGCAGCTGCTCCCGGTCAAGTTCGGCAGCGCCGACGAGGTCGAGTCGACCTCGACCCTCCCGGTGCCCGACGGCAAGGTCGCGATCGCCGTGAGCCTCACCGACCAGGGCCGCGTCGGCAGCTTCACCCGACCCGGCTCGGAGGTCGCGATCTACCTCTCCGCGGTCCCCGAGGACGGCACCCCCGCCTACACCCGGGTGCTGCTGCCCCGGGTGACCGTCATCGGCGCAGGGTCCACCACCCAGGTCCAGGCCGCCGCGACCCCCGTCGACGGCGAGGTCGCCGCCGAGCAGCTGCCCAACACGCTGCTGACGCTGGCCGTCGAGCAGCAGGAGGCCGAGAAGGTCCTCTTCGCCCAGGACGCCGGCACCCTGTCCTTCGCCCTGCTCCCCGCCGAGGGCGAGCTCGAGGACACCGGGGGCGTCGGTGCCGCCAACCTCTTCGAGTGACCCCCTTCCCCTCCCCCTCCCGCGCACCGCTCCCCCCAGGACCGTGACCTGATGCCCGTGCTGGTCGAACCCGACGCCACCCGCGTCGCCGAGCTGCTCAAGCTGCTGCCCGCGGGCACGCAGGCCGTCGAGGACGTCGAGCGGATGCACGCCTGGATGGTGCGCCACCCCGACGAGTACGTCGTGGTCCTCGGCCCGGGCGTGCCCCTGGCCGCGGTCACCGACCTCTGCGACCGGCTGCGAGGCGTTCACGGACACGTGTAGCGGGATGACGAAGACCGGCTCCACAGTCACTACCGCGAAGTGCACTCCCTGATCGCGAGTACGTGCCAGACCGCAGTACTCCCCGCGCAATCACTCTTGAGTCCCACTCCGGTTTGGACTCACAGGACGGAGCACCACATTTTCAGCTTCCGCTTGACCCTTTCAGCTCATCGTCGTCGGCTGACCGAGCGTGGCGCATCAGCAGTCGAATACGGCCTGCTCGTCGCGGGGATCGCCGCACCCGTCGTCGTCGCGATCTGCGCACTCGGCCCCGTCGTGAAGGAGGCCTTCACAGACACCTGCACCTCGGTGGCGGACGGCGCGAACAGCACAATCGACGCAACCTGCTGAAGTTTGATCGGCGTCTTCGACGGCCCCCGCTCCCCACGGAGCGGGGGCCGTCGGCGTACCAGGCCCTCTCAGCTCGCGAGCTCATCCAGCCGGTCCCTCCACGCGGCGGTGAGGTCGGCCTCGTCCCACCCGAAGTCCGCCCGCAGCGCCTGCGTCACCGGTGCGCCGCCGTCGACGGCGTCGTACAGGTCCACCAGCGCTTCCTCGCCACCGCGGTCGGCGAGCACGAGGCAGGCCACCCAGGCCGCCTCGTACGTCGCGCCGAGGTGCGTGGCACCGGTCGCGAACTCCGCCTGGCCCGGCAGGGTCCGCGGCAGGCCGTCCTCGCGGACCTGCTCGGCCACCTGGGCGCCCGTCGTCGACAACGGCAGGTCGACGTCGCGCAGGGCGACGTAGTCCGCGAAACCCTCCAGCAGCCACAGCGGCAGCGCGCCGCTGCTCGGCGCGCGGGTGGCCACGTGCACGGCCTCATGGCTCATCACGACCTGGGCTCCCTGCGCCTGCAGCTGGCCGTAGACGTCGGGGTTGAGGAACACGTGCACCGGCGAACCGGTGGGCGCGCCGTCGACGGCGGCCGTGACCGCGGCGATCGCGCCGTACGTGCCGGGCTCGGCACCCAGGGCGGCGTCCAGGCCGGCCTCCCCGGCCGGGACCTCCACCACGAGCCGGCGGTCCCAGCCGGTCAGCACCCGCTCGACGACGTCGACCGCGCGGTCGGCCCGGGCGTCGTACGCCTCCGCGTCGGGCCCGGCGGACCCGGCGGCCTGCACCACCAGCGTGGTGGGTGACGAGGCGACCTCGACCGGACCGGTGAGCCACACCGGGCTGCGACCGGCGCTGGGTCCGCTGCCGTCCACCGACGCGAGGGCCACCACCCGGGTCCCGGCCTCGTCGGTGACCAGGTCGACCGAGGTCTCGGTGGAGGCGACGTCGCGGTCGTAGCCGGCGAAGCGCCAGGTGACCTCCACCCCGGCCCGCCAGCGGCCGTCGGCGTCGACCGGTGAGGTCTCCTCGACGTAGCGCAGGTCGAAGTCGGCGACGTCGAGCGCACCGGCGTTGGCCACGACGGCGTCCAGCCGCTCCTGGGCGGCCGGGTCGGCGCCGAGGCCGGCCACGGGCCCCGGGTCGCGGCGCTGCACCGCACGCTCGACCTGCTCGACCGCCCGGGCTGCCGCCGCGCCGTCCGCGACCACGGGGGGCGCACCCCCGGCCCCGGGGTCGGCGGAGCCGGCGACGTACCGGTCAGGGGTCAGCGCGGCCCAGGCCACAACACCGGCGACCAGCAGCAGGAACAGCACGAGGCCGGCCCTCCACCATCGTGGACGACCGGCCTCGCGCCGAGGCGTGGCGGGCTCAGCCAGGGCGGACCGCACCGGAGTACGGCATCGAGAACACCGGAGCCACCGAGACCGGGCTGCTGGGGTTCGACGCGTGCACGATCTGGCCGTTGCCGATGTACATGCCCACGTGGCTGACCGGGCTGTAGTAGAAGACCAGGTCACCGGGCTGCAGGTCGGAGGACGAGACCGACGGGCCGGAGCTCATCTGGGCGCTGGAGGAGTGCGGCAGGCCGACGCCCGCGGCGCCCCAGGCCATCATCGTGAGGCCCGAGCAGTCGAACGCGTCGGGGCCTGCGGCGCCGTAGACGTAGGCGTCACCGACCTGCGACATCGCGTAGCTGACCGCGGCACCGGCCCGGCCGGAGGCGGGCACGCTCGCAGCGGGCTCCTCCTCGGCCTCGGGCGTGGTGGAGCGGGAGACGGGCTCCTGGGCCCGCGCGGCCTCGACGGCCTCGACGGCCTCGACGGACTCGGCGGCCCGCTCGGCCTCGGCGGCCTGCGCAGCGGCCAGCCGCTCGCGCTCCTCGGCCTCGAGGTCGGCCAGCAGCGCCTCGGCCTCGGCGACCTTGCCGTCGATCGTGTCCTTCTCGTCCTGGAGTCGCTGCTCGACGGCCTCGACCTCGGTCGCCCGGTTCTCGGTGGCGCCTGCACGCAGGTCGAGGGCCTTCAGCTCGGTGGCGTAGTCGGTGAACATGCCCTGCTGGAGCTGGTTGAACGCCGACATGGTGCTCATCTGCGAGACGAACGCCTGCGGGTCGTCGCTGACGACGACCTGGCCCATGGCCGAGAGGTTGTCGCCCTGCATCTGCTGCAGGACGGTGTCGCGGACCTGCTCGCGCACGGCCTCCAGGCGACGGTCCTGCCGCTGCTGGTCCGACGAGAGGGAGTCGAGGTCGTCGGTGAGCTCGTCGAGCTCCAGCCGGGCGTCGTTGTAGCGCTCGGAGGCGATCTCGGCCTCGTGGTAGAGGGTGTCGACGCGGGACTTCACCTCGTCGAGCGTCGGCTCGGCCGCGGCGGGCGAGGAGGACACCAGGCTGACGCCGGCGACCAGGGTGAGTCCGGTGAGGACACTGGCGAAACGCTTACGACCGTGCTGCAAAGCGGGCGGTCTCCCTTGTCGTCGTGACGTCTACCAGGTGAGCTGACGGATTCGGGCACGACTTTGCCCTACCCCCGCCCGGCCGCACGCGACCGCGCCAGGGGATTCACCCCAGGTGCTTGGTTCCCCGGCTCGCTCCCCGACGGATCGGTTCGCAACTCGACGCGATGCCCGCCGCTGACCCTGGTGGTCGGCGTCCTCGGGCACCTGATCGGCCACCCTAACCGCGGGCTTCCGACCGACCAAACGTGCGTCCACCGGCGGGACGTAGGTCCCGTCGAGGCGTGGCCGGAGCCCGCCGGGGTCAGGCCGACTCGACCTCGGGGCCGTCGACGGGCTGCACCAGGCGCAGGGGCGGCACCAGCCCGCCGGCGGCCAGCAGGTCGAGGGCGCGGCGCTCCTCGTCGTCGAAGGTCAGCTCGGGCGGCGGCCCGAGGAGCACCGTCACCACGCAGTCGTGGCAGGCCAGTCCGCGGACCACGCAGGAGTCGCAGTCGATTCTCGTCGTCATGGGGAGAACGTCGCACCCGCCGCCGACAGCCCTGCCGCACCGACCCCCGGACCGCGCGTCCTCCGCACCCCTGTCGGCGCCGCGTCCTAGCGTCGCGACCGTGACCACCGCTCCCCCGACCCCGTCCCCGCGCTGGGAGGTCCAGCGCAGCCTCGACG
>JBBSKO010000133.1:0-6350 GCA_038256225.1 Propionibacteriales bacterium
CCCGTCGCGCAGGAAGACGACCCGGTCGGCCCAGGCGGCGTGCCGGGCCTCGTGGGTCACCATCACCGCGGCCGCCCCGGCGTCGCACCGCTCGCGGAGCAGGCGGAGCACCTCCTCCCCGGTCTCGGTGTCCAGCGCCCCGGTCGGCTCGTCGGCGAGCACCAGCCGACGCTCGCCCACCACGGCGCGGGCGATCGCGACCCGCTGCTGCTGGCCACCGGACATCTGGTCGGGGAAACGGTCGGCGAGGTCGGCGACGCCCACCTCCTCCAGCGCCCGCAGGGCCGCGGCGCGGGCCGACCGTCGGCGCTCACCGTCCAGCTCCCGGGGCAGCGCGACGTTCTCGGCCGCGGTGAGCGCCGGGATCAGGTTGAAGTCCTGGAAGACGTAGCCGATCGCGGTCCGGCGCAGCCGGGCCCGCTCGGCCTGGCCGATCGCGCCGAGGTCGACGCCCTCGACCTCGACCCGGCCGGAGCCGGCCTGATCGAGACCGCCGGCCAGGGTCAGCAGGGTCGACTTGCCCGAGCCCGAGGGACCCATCACCGCGACGAGCTCGCCGGCGTACGCGGCGAAGGAGACCCCGACCAGGGCGCGCACCTCGGTCGCACCCTCGCCGTGCACCCGGGTCACGTCGGTCAGCTGCAGCACGGCACTCATCGCGTCTCCTCGGTCGGGGCAGGGGCAGGGGCAGGGGCAGGGGCGGGGCGGCGGGGGCGACGGCGGGGGCGCACGACGGCCAACCGCTCCCGGGTGCCGGCCAGCCAGCGGCGCTCGTCGCGCAGCAGCCGCGCGGCCACCTCGGGCGTCACGGCCGCACCTCGCGGCCGGGCCGGGCGTCGTCGACCGCGTCGCCGGTACGTGTGCCGGCGGCGTGCCGGCCCTCGATCACCGCCCGCCGCAGCCTCGCCTCGCAGTGGTCGAGCCAACGCACCTCGGCCTCCGCGGAGAAGATCAGCGAGTCGACCACCAGCGACCACGCCAGGTCGTCGCCGGCCTGCCGCTTGAGCCGGGTGTAGTCCTGCAGCGCGCGCATCGTCGCCGAGCGCTGCTGCTGCACCACCGTGCCGACGTCGACGCCGGGCACGGTGACGGCCAGCGCCAGCTTGATCGCCAGCTCGTCGCGCGGGGGCTGGGTGCGGGCCACCGGGGTGGTGAACCACGCGGCGACCTCAGTGCCGCCCTGCTCGGTGAGCCGGTAGACGACGTGGCCCTCGGCGTCCTCGCCGGCGCCCTCGACGAGGCCGTCCCGCTCGAGCCGGGTCAGCGTCGTGTAGACCTGCCCGACGTTGAGCGGCCAGGTCGCCCCGGTGCGCTGCTCGAACTCCACCCGCAGCTGGTAGCCGTACATCGGCTGCTCCTGGAGCAGCGCGAGCAGCGCCTGCTTGACCGACACGACGACCACGTCCTCTCACCGCACACCGACCTACTCGGTATGCATGAGATATGTATACCCGGTATGTCCAGACCGGTGTCAAGCGATTCGGCACGCTTGCCCTGCCGGGGCCCCCGCCCCGACTACGGTCCGCGGCATGTCCTACGACGCTCCCCAGCCTTCGCCCCAGCAGCCCTACGGCCAGCCCCCCGGTCCGTACGGGCAGCAGCCCGGACCCGCGGGCCAGCAGCCCAACCCCTACGGCGGCGGGCCGTACGAGAACCCCACCCCGCACGGCGCGCCGTACACCCACTGGATCAAGCGGGTCGGGTCCTACGTCGTCGACGTGCTCGTCGTCGTCCCGTTCTACGTCCTGGCCATCGTCTTCTTCATGCTGTCGCGCGAGGTGACCGAGAGCCAGAGCTTCCGCACCACCGACGGGCAGCTGACCACCGTCGCCACGGACGTGAGCTTCGGCGGCCCCTTCCTCGTCCTGGCGATCGTGCTGTTCCTGGCCGCGATCGCCTTCGCCCTCTGGAACGTGATCATCCGCCAGGGCCGCACCGGCCGCTCGCTCGGCAAGAGCACGCTGGGCACGGTCCTGCTCAAGGAGGAGACCGGCCGCCCGCTGGGCGCCGGGATGACCTTCGTGCGCCAGGTCTGCCACGTCCTCGACGGCTTCTTCTACCTCGGCTACCTCTGGCCGCTGTGGGACGCCAAGCGCCAGACCTTCGCCGACAAGATCGTCGGCACCGTGGTGCTCGACCAGCCGACGGGCTGAGGCCCGACGGGCCCGGGCAGACTCCGGGGATGACCACCACCCTGATCACCGGAGCCTCGTCCGGGCTCGGCGCCGAGATGGCGCGGCAGCTCGCCGCCCGCGGGCACGACCTCGCGCTGTGCGCGCGCCGCACCGACCGCCTCGAGCAGCTCCGGGCCGAGATCGCCGACACCCACCCCGACCGCCGGGTGGAGGTGGCGGCGCTCGACGTCACCGACCCCGACGCCGTCCGCGCCTGCTTCCGGGCCTTCGACGAGGACTTCGCCACCACCGGCGGGGTCGAGCGGGTCGTGGTGAACGCGGGTCTCGGCAAGGGCGCGCCGCTCGGCACCGGCGGGGACGCCGCCAACCGCGAGACCGCCACCACCAACGTGCTGGGCGCGCTGGCGCAGGTCGAGTCCGCGGTCGAGCTGTTCCGGGCCGCCGGCCGCGGCCACCTCGTGGTCGTGTCGTCGGTCGCCGCGCTGCGCGGGCTGCCGCGGACGGTCACGACGTACGCCGCCTCGAAGGCGTTCGTGGCCCACCTGGTCGAGGGCCTGCGCACCGAGCTCGGCGACGGCCGCGCCGGGCGTGGCGTGCCGGGCATCGACCTGACCGTGCTCTACCCCGGCTACATCGTCTCGGAGATGAACGACGTCGACCCGGGCTCCAGCCCGCTCATGTCGTCGACCGAGAAGGGCGTCCGCGCGATGGTCACGGCCATCGAGAAGCGGGTCGCCTCGGCGTGCGTGCCGCCGCTGCCGTGGGCACCGCTGTCCCTGGTGCTGCGGCACGCCCCGCAGCCGCTGCTGCGCCGGATGGTCTGATTGTCCCGGACCCCCCTCAGCGGTACGAGACCCGCGCCCGGTCCAGGTGGGCGTGCTCGTTGAAGGTGAGCATCCGGGTGCCGGTCGAGCCGACCAGGACCCGGGTCACCGAGGAGTTCACGCAGACGGTGTTGAACCGCTCCCACAACCGGACCAGCGTCGGCCGGTCCGTGCCGTCGGGGTCGACGAGCCCTGCCGCGACCGCCCCGACCGGGCCGCCCGACGTGACCGCGACGACGACGCCGCCGGCCTCCTCGCCGAGCGAGACCGCGTCGGCCAGCGCCCCGCGGGACCGCGCGACGAAGGCGGCGAACGTCTCCGGGTAGTCGCCCTCGCCGGCCTCGTCGAGCGCCCACCGGCCGGTCGCCTCGACGAAGACCCGCTGGAACTCGCGGCGGTCCAGGGCGGCCGTGCCGCCCTGCGGCAGGTCGGGGTGCGCGGCGACCACGCCGAGGTGGTCGAACTCGTCCCACCCGGCGTCGACGCGCACCGCGCCGGGGTCCGGCCCCGGCGCCCCCGCGGCGGCGAGGCCGGCGAGCAGCCCCTCGACGGTCTCGCGCTGGCGCCGCAGGGTCCCGCGGACGACGGCCGCGGGGCGGACGCCCTGGGCCGCGAGATGGGTCCCCAGCGCCCGCGCCTGCTCCCAACCGAGGTCCGAGAGGACGTCGTAGTCGTCGGCGCCGAAGGAGGCCTGCCCGTGCCGCACCACCAGGACCAGGGTCACCCGCGCAGGCTATCGGCCCGCCTGCGCTCGACCTACCCGGCCACCGCCCCCACCACCCGGGCCCGCACCAGCGGGTCAGCCCAGGCGCGGTGCTGGCGCGCCAGCCGGGCCAGGGACCAGCAGAGCATCGGCACCGCGACCAGCAGCGGGACGTGCCAGCCCGGCAGCCGCGCCAGCAGCGAGAACAGCACCCCGGTCAGGGTCGTGGCGAGCGCGAGACGGGCGGAGTAGCCGACCATCGCCAGCGGCGGGGCCGGGGTGACGCGCGCCGAGCGGAGGTCGGCGGGGTACGGGTGGGCCGCCGACCACCGCATCGAGGCTCCCACCACCTGCGCCATGACCACCGTCAGGGTCGCCGCGACCGCGGCGGCCTCCCCGGGGGTGGGCACGCCGGCGCGCGTCGCGGCCAGCGCGACGGTGGCCAGCGAGCCGACCAGGAGCAGCTCGGCCAGCACCAGGGCGCGGGCGGTGAAGACCGTGCCCGGGCCGACGGGCAGGCTCTCGCGCCACAGCGCGCCCCGCTCGTCGAGGCACCACGCGTTGACGCCGAAGAGCAGGGCGGCGCCCGACGCGACCAGACCGGGCAGGACCGTCACCGACTCCCAGGGCAGGTCCCCGAGCACGGCCACCAGGCCCGGGCCACCGGCGAGCACCAGCACCCCGCGCCGCGTCGGCACGGCGCGCCAGACCGAGGCGCGGTCCAGGCGCACCAGCGCGGCGAGGTCGCTGCGCGGCGCCGGTCGCGCGCGGTGGATCCCGGTCTCGGCGCGCGCCTCGTCGGCCGGGAGCCGCCGCGCCGCCAGGTGGGCCGGGACCGCGCCGAACGCGACCGCGACCAGCGAGGCGAGCAGCAGCCCGGCGACCGTCAGCCCCCAGCGCATCCCGGGCGGCGAGGCCAGCCCGATCACCACCACGGTGGTCGGCGAGGCGTCCAGCAGCGGCAGCAACCGGTCCGTGACCACCAGCCCGGTGACCCCGAGGACCACCGCCAGTCCCAGGGCGCGCACCAGTCGGACGCCGTGCGGCCCGCGGCGCACCGCCTCCAGGCTCCAGCCGACCACCTGCGCGACCGCGGTCGCCGCCAGCAGCCAGAGCACGACCACCACCTGGGCGGAGACCAGCAGCGGACGGGGACCGAGGGCGTAGGCCGTCGCCCCGAGCAGCAGCCACGCCTGCAGCAGCCAGGCGATCGTCAGCGGAGCCAGCAGCAGCGCGCCGAGGTGGTCGGCCGTGGCCCCGACGGGGTACGCCGCGGCGTGGTCGCGCGCGATCAGCTCACGGCCGCCGCCGCCCGTGACCGCGGCGAGCACGCCCAGCAGCAGGAAGGAGGTCAGCCCCGTGCCGAGCAGGAGGAGCAGGTCACCGGCACGACCGTCGGGGTCACCGGCCCCGGGTGCCCACGCCGGCAGCGCGGCGCTGACCGCGGTGACGGCCAGCACCGCGACGAGTCCCCCACGCAGGGTGCGGCGCGGCAGCGTCCCGACCCGGAACCGGACCAGGTGCCCCACGTCCACCAGCGAGCTGCGGGCCTCCCGGCGGGCCGTGTCAGTCCAGGAGGCTGCGGTACTCACGCGCACCGTCCTCCCCGAGCATCCGGGCCGCGGGCAGCGTGGCCACCCGGGCGCCGGCGCGCAGCACCGCCACCTCGGTGCAGACCTCGACGGCCAGCTCGCGCAGGTGGGTCGAGACCAGCACGCAGGCGCCCCGGGCTCGGGCGTCGGCGACGACGTCGAACGTGGCCTCGACCCCGATCGGGTCGACGCCGTCGAAGGGCTCGTCGAGCAGCAGCACCGACGGCTCGTGCACGGCGGCCAGCACCACCGAGAGCCGGCGCCCCATGCCGTGGGAGAACCCGGAGGTCATCCGGTGGGCGACGCCGCCGAGCTCGAAGCGCTCCAGCAGGTCGCGGACACGGTCCTCCCAGCCGGGTCCGAGCCGCCGCAGCCGACCCGCGAGCTGGAGGTGCTCCCAGGGCGTGGCTCGGGACACCAGGCCGCCGACGTCGGGGCAGTAGCCGACCAGGCGCTGGACCGCCAGCCGCTCGCGCCGCACGTCGAGGCCGCCGACCCGTACGTCGCCCGAGGTGGCCGGCACGACCCCGGCGAGCACCCGCATGGTGGTCGACTTGCCGGCGCCGTTGCGCCCGAGCAGCGCGGTGGCGCGACCGGCGGTGGCGGTCAGGCTGATCCCGCCGACGGCCTCGACGGCACCGAAGCGGACGTGGAGGTCACGGACCTCGACCGCCACGTCCGTGGTGCCCGGACCGGGGGTCCCGGGAACGGGCCCGGAGGGGGCGGTGGGGAGGGGGACGGCGCTCACCGGCCCATCCTCGCCCGCCGCCCCCCTCACGCGGAGCGGTTTGCGGAGGTCGTGGGTCAGGCCGGGAACGTGCCGCCCGAGGCCGCGAGGTCGCGCAGCCACGGCGTCGGGCGGAAGCGCTCGCCGTACGCCTCGGCCAGCTCGTCGGCGCGGCGCACGAACGCGGCCAGGCCGATCTCGGCGGTGTCGTCGGCCGGGTCCTGGTAGCCGGTCATGTACTGCGCGGCACCGCCGGTCGCCGGCGGGAAGCCGATGCCCATGATCGAGCCGATGTTGGCGGCGGCCGCCGAGGTGACGACACCCTCCTCGAAGCACGTTGCGGTCTCGAGCGCCTCGGCGAAGAGCATC
>JBBSKO010000134.1:0-6333 GCA_038256225.1 Propionibacteriales bacterium
CAAGGCCGCGCTGGGCGACCACGACGAGAACGTCTCGTACGCCGCCGTCGAGGCCGAGGTCGGAGCGGACCGGGCCGCGGAGCTGCGCGGGCTGACCCTCGCCGTCTACGCCCGCGCCGAGGAGCTGGCCCGCGAGCGGGGGATCATCCTGGCCGACACCAAGCTCGAGTTCGGCAGCACGCCCGAGGGCACCGTGGTGCTCGCCGACGAGGTGCTGACCCCCGACTCGTCGCGGTTCTGGTCGGCCGAGGACTGGGTGCCGGGGCGCGCGCAGGCCTCCTTCGACAAGGACGTCGTCCGCCGTTGGCTGACCTCGCCCGCCTCCGGCTGGGACCGCGCCTCCGGCGAGCCGCCCCCGCCGCTGCCGACCGAGGTCGTCGAGCGCACCCGTGCCCGGTACATCGAGGCGTACGAGCGCCTCACCGGCGAGAAGTTCTGAGGAGCAGGCGATGGTGACAGTGTTCCTGCCGGTCAGCCCGGAGGTGGCCTTCGACTACCTCGTCGACCCGGTCAACCGCCCGGCGTGGCAGGCCAGCCTCAAGGCCGTCGAGGACGTCGAGGGCGAGGTCGGTCTCGGGCAGAGCTGGACCGACGTCACCGTGCCCGGGCTGCGCCCGCGGATGCGGACCACGGCGTACGAGCGCCCCTCCCTCTGGGCCGAGACCGGCACCTGGCGCGGGGTGAGCGCCGAGCTGACCCTGCGGTTCACCGCGTGCGGCGCGGGCTGCAGCGTCGAGGTCGGCACCCGGTTCACCGCGCGGGGCGCCTACAAGGCGGCGCTGCCGTTCCTGCCGCTCGCGGCGCCGCTGGCCGCGCGTACCGACCTCAAGGCGGCGGCCCGGGAGCTCGGCCGCCGCTGACCCCAGCCCCTCGCGGATCAGGCGAAGGGGTCCGGCCGGCCGCCGGGCAGCTGGGCGAGCAGCTCACGCGCCTGCTGGGCGTGCTTGTGCTCGACGAGCACCTCGTAGCGCGTGGCCACGATCTGGGCGACCGAGGTGAAGTCCCGCCGGCCCCGGGTGAGGGCGTAGCCGACGAGCGCCCAGACCAGGCCGAAGAGCGCGCCGAACACGACGGTCGAGAAGAAGGTGGCCAGGCCCTCGGAGGAGAAGATGCTGAAGATCAGCCCGACGAAGGTGCCGAGCCACAGCCCGGAGACGGCGCCCGCGAGGGCGACCTTGCCGGTGGTGAGCCGGCCGGTGATCCGCTCGACCCGCTTGAGGTCGGTGCCGACGATCATGCACGACTCCACCGGGAAGTGCTGGTCGGAGAGGTGGTCGACGGCCTTCTGGGCCGCGGCGTAGTCGTCGTAGACGGCGAGGGACTGCGGGAACTGGAGGGTCAGCGGGCCCTGCGTCCCGCCGGTGCCGGAGGTCATGCTCATGGCGTCATCATCGCGCACCGACCTGTGAACCGCCTGAGGCGTACGGCCCCGGCCGGCCCCGCGCGCGGCGCGCCGTGGCTTCACTACGATGGGCCGACAGCCCCCGCCACCGGATGGAGCAGCCGTGCCCCGTGTCGTCGTCGACGTCATGCCCAAGCCCGAGATCCTCGACCCCCAGGGCAAGGCGGTGCTCGGAGCCCTGCCGCGCCTGGGCTTCTCCGGGGTCACCGACGTCCGCCAGGGCAAGCGCTTCGAGCTCGAGGTCGCCGGCGAGGTGACCGACGCCGTGCTCGAGGACGTCCGCCGGATGGCGGAGACGCTGCTGTCCAACCCGGTGATCGAGTCGTTCACGGTCCACGTCGACGACGCGGTCCAGGACCAGCCCGCCGTGACCGGGACGGCGGCCGGCGCGTGAAGGTCGGCGTCGTCACCTTCCCCGGCTCGCTCGACGACGTCGACGCCCGGCGCGCGGTCGGTCTCGGCGGCCACGAGGCCGTCGCCCTGTGGCACGGCGACCACGACCTGCGCGGCGTCGACGCCGTGGTGCTGCCCGGCGGGTTCTCCTACGGCGACTACCTGCGCTGCGGGGCCATCTCGCGCTTCGCGCCGGTGATGACCGAGGTCGTCGAGGCCGCCGGCCGCGGGATGCCCGTGCTCGGGATCTGCAACGGCTTCCAGGTGCTGTGCGAGTCCCACCTGCTGCCCGGAGCGCTGATCCGCAACGACCACCAGCGCTTCGTGTGCCGCGACCAGCGGCTGCGTGTCGAGAACACGCGGACGCCGTGGACGGGGGCGTACGCCGAGGGCGCCGAGATCACCGTGGTGCTGAAGAACGGCGAGGGCGGCTTCGTGGCCGACGACGCCACGCTGGACCGCCTCGAGGGGCAGGGTCAGGTCGTGGCCCGCTACCTCGGGGTGAACCCCAACGGCTCGATGCGCGACATCGCCGGCGTGGCCAACGAGCGCGGCAACGTGGTCGGGCTGATGCCGCACCCCGAGCACTCCGTCGAGGCGCTGACGGGCTCCGGCACCGACGGCCTCGGCTTCTTCACCTCGCTGGTCGAGTCCGTCTGGGCCTGAGACCCGGGCCTGAGACCCGGGCCTGAGGCCCGGGCCCGCGGCCCGGTCTCAGGCCCCGCGCCTGCGACCCGGCCTCAGGCCCGGCCGCGCAGCAGCGCCGCCCAGTCGTCGCCGGTGACGATCCCCGTGGCGGGCAGGTCGACCCGGCCCTGCCAGGCGCGCAGCGCGGAGACGGTCGCGGGGTTCATCACCCCGGGCATGCGGATCCGGGTGTCGGGCGAGGCGGCGTTCAGCGCCCGCTGGACCCGGCGGACCTGGGGGCCGGCCGAGCCGACCTTGAGTACGGGCTTGCGCCCGGCGGAGAGCAGCGACATCCATACGGTACGGCCGGCCTCGTCGCCCGAGGAGATCCCGCGACGCTCGCGCCAGGTCGACACGGCCGCGGCGGTCCGCTGGTTGTAGACGCCGTTGAGGGCGCCGTCGTAGAGCCCCTTCTCGCGCAGCAGGCACTGCAGCGCCTCGGTGCGCGCCGCGGGCGCCGTGTAGCCGGGGGCGGGCCGACGTAGCAGAGGGTAGGTGCGGAAGTTCACCTGGACGCCGCCGCAGCGGTTCTCGGCGGGCGCCACGGACCCCTTGCCGAGGTCGAGGAAGTTGCTGTCGATGTTGATCGTCACGCCGCCGTGGGTCTCGTTGTGACCGCCGCGGTACTGCTTGACGCGGCCGCCCGGCCGCCACCCGTCGTCGCGCAGGTAGCTGGTGGAGGTGTTCGCGACGCCGTCCCAGCGGGCGATCCAGACCTGGTCGGGCAGCGCGAAGGCGTTCGGACGGGTGACGCGGGCGTCGTCGAGGGCCTTGATGCCGGACGCGGCCGAGGAGTAGACGCCGGAGACCCAGCCGAGCTCGTGCAGGCGGGTGGTCCACGCCGAGAGGAAGGACAGGGCCGACTCGCGGCAGGCGGTGTTGGTGACGTCGAAGGCCTCGAGGTCGTACCAGAGGGTGCTGCCGGGGGTCAGTCCGAGGGCGCGGGCGGCCTCGACGGCGCGACCGGCCTCCGTACGCCCCATCGCGCGGGCCTTCGGGTAGCGACCGGCCGACCCGGCGGCGGGGTCGATGGTCGGGTCGTTGCCGTAGCGCGGGAAGGACGGCTGGCAGGACGCCTGCGGGCCGAGGGTGATCGGCAGCAGCCGCCAGCCCTTGCGCAGCTGGGTGCGCACCCACGACCGCGTCAGGTTCGGCTGGTCGCGGCAGCCGCGGGAGGCCCCGGAGATGTAGATGCCCACCGACAGGAACGGCGAGGTCTCCAGCCAGCGGTCCATCGCCGCCTGCGTGGGGGCCACGCACTGGTCGAAGCCGTACCCGGTGAGGTCGCCCGGTGTGACCGGGTTCGGCTTCGGTGCGGCCTGGGCGGCGGGGACCGCCGAGGCGACCAGGGAGAGCGACAGCAGGAGGGCGGCGAGCGGGGCCAGCAGCCGGGCGAGCGGAGGTGCGAGGGAGGGCATGACGGGGGTCCCTTCCGGGGGACAAGGAGCCGGGGCGAGAGCACTCTAAGCACACGAGTCACACCCGTCCCAGCGAACCGAGTGAATTACAGATGCGTAGTTTTCGCAGGTCAGGGCGGTGTCCGCGCCCTCCGGTGGGGCGGGGTCCCGATCCTCGATAGGTTGGCCCCCGTGCTCGACACCGTCTCCGCCGCCGCCCAGGACCCCGACCGCGAGCAGCCGTTCGCCGAGCTCGGGCTCGCCCCCGACGAGTACGCCCGGATCCGCGAGATCCTCGGCCGTCGCCCCACCGGCAGCGAGCTGGCGATGTACTCCGTGATGTGGAGCGAGCACTGCTCCTACAAGTCCTCCAAGGTGCACCTCAAGCAGTTCTCCGAGATCCCCCAGGAGACGCCGGCCGGGCCGATGCTGGCCGGGATCGGCGAGAACGCCGGCGTGCTCGACATCGGGCAGGGGTACGCCGTCACGTTCAAGGTCGAGTCGCACAACCACCCGTCGTACGTCGAGCCGTACCAGGGGGCCGCGACCGGCGTCGGCGGCATCGTCCGCGACATCCTGGCGATGGGCGCCCGCCCGGTCGCGGTGATGGACCCGCTGCGCTTCGGCCCGCTCGACGCCGAGGACACCCGACGGGTGCTGCCGGGGATCGTGGCCGGCGTCGGTGGTTACGGCAACTGCCTCGGCCTGCCCAACATCGGGGGCGAGGCCGTCTTCGACGCCTCCTACCTCGGCAACCCGCTGGTCAACGCGCTGTGCGTCGGGGTCCTGCGCCACGAGGACCTGCACCTCGCGCAGGCCTCGGGCGAGGGCAACCAGGTCGTGCTCTACGGCGCCCGCACCGGCGGCGACGGCATCGGCGGCGCCTCGATCCTGGCCTCGGTCACCTTCGACGAGGACGGGCCCGCGAAGCGCCCCAGCGTGCAGGTCGGCGACCCGTTCATGGAGAAGCTGCTCATCGAGTGCACCCTCGAGCTCTTCGCCGCCGGCGTCGTGGCCGGCATCCAGGACTTCGGCGCGGCCGGCATCTCGTGCGCCACCTCCGAGCTGGCCGCGGCCGGTGACGGCGGCATGCACGTCGAGCTCGACAAGGTGCTGCTGCGCGACTCCTCGCTCTCGCCGGAGGAGATCCTGATGAGCGAGAGCCAGGAGCGGATGATGGCGGTGGTCCACCCCGACCACGTCGCCACCTTCCTCGAGATCTGCGCGCGGTGGGACGTCGAGGCCACCGTGGTCGGCGAGGTCACCGGCGACGAGCGGCTGCGCATCGACTGGCAGGGCGAGACCGTCGTCGACGTCGACCCCCGCACCGTCGCCCACGACGGCCCGGTCTACGAGCGGCCGCTGGCCCGCCCGGACTGGCAGGACGCGCTGCAGGCCGACCGCGCCGAGCTGCTGCCCCGTCCGGGCACCCCGGCCGAGCTGCGCGAGACCCTGCTGCGCCTGGTCGGCTCGCCCAACCTCTGCGACAAGTCCTGGATCACCGACCAGTACGACCGCTACGTCCGCGGCGACACCGTGCTCGCCCAGCCCTCCGACGGCGGCGTCCTGCGCATCGACGCCGAGTCCGGGCTCGGGGTCGCGCTGGCCACCGACGGCAACGGCCGCTTCGCCAAGCTGGACCCATACGCCGGCGCCCAGCTGGCCCTGGCCGAGGCGCACCGCAACGTCGCCACGGTCGGCGGCCGGCCGCTCGCGGTCAGCGACTGCCTGAACTTCGGCTCGCCCGAGGACCCGGCCGTGATGTGGCAGTTCGCCGAGGCCTGCCGTGGCCTGAAGGACGCCTGCCTGGCGCTCGGCACCCCGGTCACCGGCGGCAACGTCAGCCTCTACAACCAGACCGCCGAGACGCCCATCCTGCCCACGCCGGTCGTGGCCGTGCTGGGCGTGCTCCAGGACGTCGCCCGGCGTACGGCCTCGCACTTCGCCCACGACGGCGAGGCCGTCCTGCTCCTGGGCGACACCCGCGAGGAGCTCTCCGGCTCCGAGTGGGCCCACGTCGTGCACGACCACCTCGGCGGGCTGCCGCCGCTGGTCGACCTCGGCGCCGAGCAGGCGCTGGCCGCGCTGCTGGTCGAGGCGTCGGCGGGGATGCTGCTGACCAGCGCGCACGACCTCTCCGACGGGGGCCTGGCCCAGACGCTCGTCGAGGCCTCGATCGGCGGCCGCGGCGCGCAGATCGGCTGCACCGTCGACGTCGGCGACGTGGCCGGGGGTGACGCCTTCGTCGCGCTCTTCTCGGAGTCCGCGGCCCGCTGCGTGGTCACGGTCTCCGAGACCGGCGTCGAGGCGCTGGTCGCGCTGGCCGAGCACCACGGCGTCCCGCTGACCCGCCTCGGCACGACCGGCGGCGACGCGCACGTGGTCGAGGCCGGCGGGCAGCCCGTCCTGGACGTGCCGCTCGCGGAGCTGCACGCCACCTGGAGCGCGACGCTG
>JBBSKO010000135.1:0-6307 GCA_038256225.1 Propionibacteriales bacterium
CTGCCACGAGATGCTCCCAGGTGCGGGCGTGCGAGGACGGGGAGCGGGCGCACGGGGGCGCCCGTACGGCCTACTTGCCGAGCTTGCGACGCTGGACGCGCGTCTTCTTCAGGAGCTTGCGGTGCTTCTTCTTGGCCATGCGCTTGCGCCGCTTCTTGATGACAGAACCCACGGGTTACCTCTCAGACACTGGTCCCTCGCGGCGAGCGCCGCCAGGACCGCCCCACCTTAGCCATCGCGGCCGCACGCGGCCGAATCGGGTTGGCCCCGGGCTCAGCCGGCGTCGTAGAAGCTCTTGCGGAGGTACTCGTCGACGTCCTCCTCGCGGACCCGGAAGGACCGGCCCACCCGGACGGCGGGGACCTCCCCGCCGTGCAGCAACCGGTAGACCGTCATCTTCGAGACCCGCATGCGGGTCGCGACCTCGGCGACGGTCATGAACTCCGGCTCGGTTCCCGGCCCGGACGAGCTCGAGACCATGTGGCACCTGACTTTCTCGGCACGTGCCGATGACTCCCTCCGCTGACTTGCACCAGCGCTTGATCGGAGGATAGGGCCTGGAGTGACGGGTGGGGAAGAGAATGTCTCGACTGACTCGTGGGACACGGCGTGTCGCCTTGACTCGCCAGGCATGACGGCGACTCCGGGAGGTCGGAAGACCTGGTCAGAGCACCGGGTCCAGGCCGTGCAGCGGGAAGGTGGCGGTCCTCGTCGCCTGGACCAGGCGGTCCAGCCAGCTGTCGGGGTCGTACCCCTCCTCCCACGGCCGGTACGTCGGGGTGCGCCCCTCGGTCAGCCGCAGCGGCGCGGTCGCGCCGAGCTGCTCCATCACGTGCTCGCGCCACCCTGGAGGGATCAGCGTGGCCGGTTCGAGCGGGGCGCCGCCGACCACGGCGAGCAGGTGCGACCACGACCGCGGGACGACGCCGACCACGGCGTACCCACCGCCGCCCAGGGCGACCCACCGCCCACCGGCGACCTCGTGGGCGAGGTCGTGCAGCGCGAGGTAGCTGGCGCGCTGGCCGTCGACGGTGAGCGTGAGGTCGGCCAGCGGGTCGTCGGCGTGGGAGTCGCAGCCGTGCTGGGTGACCAGCACGTCGGGGGCGAACTCGCGCAGCACCGGCGGCACGACGGCGTGGAAGGCGCGCAGCCAGCCCTCGTCGGAGGTGCCCGGCGGCAGCGCCACGTTGACCGCGCTGCCTTTGGCCTCGGGGCCGCCGGTGTCGCCGGCGAAGCCGGTGCCGGGGAAGAGGAACTGCCCGCTCTCGTGCAACGAGATCGTCAGCACCCGTGGGTCGTCGTAGAAGATCGCCTCGACGCCGTCCCCGTGGTGGACGTCGACGTCGACGTAGGCCACCTTCTGCGCGCCCTGGTCGAGCAGCCACCGGATCCCGACGGCGATGTCGTTGTAGACGCAGAAACCGCTGGCCCGGCCCGGCATCGCGTGGTGCAGCCCGCCGGTGACGTTGACGCTGTGCAGGGACTCCCCGGTCCAGACCTGGCGGCAGGCCTCGACCGTCGCGCCGACGACGTGGGCGGCCGCGACGTCCATCCCCCGGAAGACCGGGTTGTCGTCGGTGCCGAGCCCGAAGCCCTCCTCGCCGCCGCCGGGCTCGCGGCCCATCCGGGCGACGGCCTCGATCAGCGCGTCGTCGTGGACGGTGGCGACCAGGTCGAGGTCGGCCATCGGGGCGTCGACGGCCCGCAGGTGGTCCAGCACCCCGAGCTCGCGGGAGAGGCGCATGGTGAGGTCGACGCGCAGCGGGGACATCGGGTGACCCGCGCCGAAGTCGTAGGCGGTCAGACCGTCGTCGAAGACGACCGTGGCCGGCCCGGTGCAGGAGGTGTGGGTCACGTCCGCACGCTAACCGACCCGCCGCCCAGATGACGCTCGCGGACAGCCGAGATGACGCTCGCGGCGCCTCGAGGTGACGATTCCGGCGGCCGCGCAGCCCGGCCGCGCAGCCCGGCCGCTAGGGGGTGACGGTCCGGACGAACGCGGCCACGACCCGGCCCAGCTCGGCGCCGGCGTCCTCCTGGAGGAAGTGGCCGGCCCGCTCCAGCGTCGGGTGCTCGCGGCCCGCCGCACCGGGCACGTGGCGCTGCAGCACCGGCGCCATCGCCCCGGTGATCGGGTCGGAGTCGCCGAAGGCGGTCAGGAACGGCGCACGCCACTCCCCCAGCGCCGCCCAGGCCGCGCGGTTGGCCTCGGTCGACGGGTCGTGGGGACGGGTCGGGACCAGGGAGGGCATCGCGCGCGGGCCGGCCTTGGACTCCTCGGTGGGGAACGGCGCGTCGTACGCCGCCCGCACCCCCGCGTCGAGCCCGCGCGCGCAGCCGGACGCGACCAGGCGACCCACGTCGAGCACCTCGGCCTTCTCGACGGCTGCGCGGAACTGCCACCACACCTCGGGCATGTCGACGTCACCGGTCGGCAGGCCCGTGTTGGCGGCGACGACGTGGGTGAAGCGGTCGGGGTGCTCGGCCACCAGGCGCAGCCCGATCAACCCGCCCCAGTCCTGCCCGAGCAGGGTGAGGTCACCGGCGTCCGGCCGGCCGAGGCCGAGGTGGTCGAGGACCAGCTCGCGGGTCCAGTCGACGTGGCGCTGGTAGGAGTGGTCCCGCGAGGACACCGGCTTGTCCGAGCGGCCGAAGCCGACCAGGTCCGGCACCACGCAGCGCACCCCGGTGGCCGCGACCTCCGCCGCGACGTCGCGGTAGAGGTAGGACCACGTCGGCTCGCCGTGCAGCATCAGCACGGTCGCCGCGCCGTCGCGCCAGCCCTCGGGGCGCACGTCGACGTACGCCATCCGCAGCGTGCCTCCGTCGGGGTCGGTGACGTCGGCGTACTCCGCCTCCCAGGTCGTCCCGGCGGGCAGGTCGGCGAGGTCGGTGAACCGGTCGTCGGGCGTGCGGTAGGTCTCCATCGCCGCAGTCTGCCCGACCTCGCACCGGCTAGCGTCGCCCCGTGGACCCCACGACCGCGCTCCTCGCGGCGAGCGCCGCGCACGCAGGCTTCTCGGTCGTCGTCACCGTCGTGGTCTACCCCGCCCTGGCCGACGTCGCACGAGAGTCCCCGCGCCAGTGGGCCGCCCGCCACGACGCGCACTCCCGCCGGATCGGTGCCGTGGTGGCGCCGCTGTACCTGCTGGTCGCGGCCGCCTGCGTGTGGACGCTGGTCGCCGGTCCGCAGGGCTGGGCGTGGGTCGCGCTGACCGGCAACGCGGTCGCCGCCCTGGTCACCGCGGCCCGCGCCGCGCCGACGCACGGCCGGCTGGGCCGCGAGGGCCCGGACCCGGGTCTCGTACGCTCCCTGCTCCTCGCCGACCGCGTCCGCACCCTCGGCGCGGTCGTGGCGCTGGTGGCCTCAGCCCTCGCCGTCTGAGCCCGCGCCACCCGAGCCGGCGTACGCCGCCAGCGTCCGCAGCTGCTTGCGCACCATCGGCACGTCGCCCCAGGCCAGCGCTGCGGCCTTGGCGCGGACGAGCGGTCCGCCGCCGGGCAGCGTCATCCGGCAGACCAGCCTGGTGCGCGTACCGCGGGCGTCCCCGTCCCCGTACCTGTCCCCGTCCCCGCCCACGACCGGCTCGGCGGCGTAGGTCGCGGCGAGCGGCCCGAAGGGCAGGCTGCCGGCGGTGGTCGTCACCCCGGTCCACGAGCGGCCCTCGTCGACCTCGAGCAGCTCGTAGACCTTGACCATCCGCTGCCCGGGCCCGAGCCGGTCGGCGCCGGGGGTCAGGGTGCGCGGGCTCGGCCGGCCGAGGTTGTCGACGAGGTCGTAGGAGTACGGCGCGACGGCGAGCTGGCAGAGCCACCGCCAGCAGACCTCCGGCGGGGCGTCGGCCGTCACCGCGCGGGTCATCCGCAGCAGCGGGCGACCGGGCGCGCGGGCGGCGACCACGTCGTCGGCGGGGTAGCGCCGGGCGGCCTCCTCCGCGGTGGCGCCCCAGACCCAGGGCAGGCCGCTCGCGGCGCTCACTTCTTCTGGCGCCTGCTGCCGGCGTGCCAGTCCTCGGCCGCGCCGGCCTCCTGCTCGGTGACGCCGAAGGACGGCAGCTGCGGGCGCTCGCGCAGGCTCCGCTTGAGCTCGGCGAACCCGGGGAAGGTGGCCAGCCCGACCACGTGGTCCCACAGCTGTAGGGCGTCCTCGTCGCTGGGCAGCCGACTGATCACCGGTCCGAAGAAGGCCGCGCCCTCGGGCGGGGAGACGTGCAGGATCGGGGTGCCGACGTCCTTGCCGGTCAGCGCCAGCGCCTCGTCGGTCTCGGCCTGGAGCTGCCCGTCGCGGTCGGTGTCGTCGAGGTGGCTCACGAGGTCCTCGGGCAGCCCGGCCTCGGCCAGGGCGACGCGGACGAGCGTGTCGAGGTCGGTCGGGTCGTAGTGGTCGGGGCCGACCTCGAAGACCTGCGACGACAGGGCCGGGTAGAGCCGGGCCACCGCGTCCGGGCCGTGGTCGTCGCGCACCTGCGCGCACACCCGGAGCATCCGCAGCCCCGCGGTGTGGCCGGCCTCGTACTCCGGCGGGAAGTGGCTGTCGTAGTCGACGTGAGCGTTCAGCAGCCGCAGCGAGATGAACCGCCACTCGACGGTGTCACCGCGCTGGCGCTGCACCGTGCGCAGCCACTTGCTCGTCATCCACGCGAAGGGACAGACGGGGTCGAACCAGAACCGGACGTCGGGATGCTCGCTCATGCCGTCATCCTGACGCGTGCCCGGTGACGAGGGCCGGTGACGAGGGCCGGCGACGTGTCCGGAACCGTCACCTCGACGCGCCGCGAGCGTCATCTCGGCTGTCCGCGAGCGTCATCTCGGCTACTGGCCGAGGGCGCGGGAGCGGTCGCGCGCGGCCTCCATGGCGGCCAGGAACGCCGCACGCACCCCGTTGACCTCGAGCTCGCGCAGCGCGCTGGCGGTGGTGCCGCCCGGCGAGGTGACCTGCTCGCGCAGGACGGTGGGGTGGGTGCCGGTCTCCTGGAGCATCCGGCCCGAGCCGACGACGGTCTGGATCACCAGCTCGGTCGCGGTGGCGCGGGGCAGGCCGAGGTGCACGCCGGCCTCGATCATCGACTCGACGACGAAGAAGATGTACGCGGGGCCGGAACCGGAGATCGAGGTGACCGCGTCCTGCTGCCGCTCGGGGATCCGCAGCACCTTGCCGACCGAGCGCAGCATCTGCTCGGCCTCGGCGAGGTCGTCCTCGGAGCAGTGCGAGCCGGGCGAGATCGCCGACATGCCCTCGTCGACCAGCGCCGGGGTGTTCGGCATGACCCGCACCACCGCGACCCCGTCGGGCACCCGCGACTCGATGAACGAGGTGGTGATGCCGGCGGCCAGCGACACGACCAGCTGACCCGCGCGCAGGCTCCCGGCCAGCTCGGCGAGCACGTCGGCCATGTCCTGCGGCTTCACGACCAGCACGACGGTGTCGGCCCGTGCCGCCGCCGCGGCGTTGCCGACCACGGCGACGCCGTACCGGTCCTCGAGCTCCTGCGCGCGCTCGGGCCGCTTCTCTCCGACGAGCAGCTGATCGACGCGGCGCCCGGCCCGCACCAGCCCTGACAGCAGGGCCTCGCCCATGACACCGGCGCCGATGATGGCGGTCTGCTTCTCCTGCACCACTGACCCGTCCTCCTCAGGACTTCGAGACCAGCGACCGGGCGAAGAAGGCCAGGTTGGCCGGCCGCTCGGCCAGCCGCCGCATCAGGTAGCCGTACCACTCCACGCCGTAGGGGACGTACGTGCGCACCGACTCCCCGTCCCCGGCCAGGCGCTTCTGCTCGTCGGGACGGATGCCGTAGAGCATCTGGAACTCGTAGGTCCCTGCACGGCGACCGAAGCGGCTCGCCAGCGACGAGGCGATGTGGATCATCCGCGGATCGTGGGTGGCGATCATCGGGTAGCCCTGGCCGCCGAGCAGCACCTTGAGGCAGCGTACGTAGGACTTGTCGATGTCGACCTTCTCCTGGAAGGCGACCTCCTCGGGCTCCATGTAGGCGCCCTTGCACAGACGGACACGAGAGCCCTCGTAGGCCAGCGCCCGGCAGTCGGCCTCGGTGCGGTGGAGCATCGCCTGCAGCACCGCCCCGGTCTCGGGGAAGTCCTTGCGCAGCTCGCGCAGGGTCGTCAGCGTCGAGTCCGTGGTCGTGTGGTCCTCCATGTCGAGGGTGACCGTCGTGCCGGCGTTGCGAGCCGCCCGGCAGATCTCGCGCGCGTTCTCCAGTGCGACCTTGTGGCCCGTGTCCGGCAGGGACTGGCCGATGGCGCTGAGCTTGACCGACACCTCTGCCTTGCTGGACAGCCCCTTGAC
>JBBSKO010000136.1:0-6299 GCA_038256225.1 Propionibacteriales bacterium
GCCGTGTCGACGCAGACCGTGTGCTTCGTCGACATCGTGGGCTACACCGCGCACAGCCGGTCGCTGGACGAGTCCGAGCTGGTGGCGTGGCTGGAGTACTTCGAGGACCAGTGCGCCGGTATGTCGCTGGACGTCGGCGCGCGCATCATCAAGAACATCGGCGACGAGGTGCTCCTGGTCGCCGACGCCCCCGGCCCGATGGTCGGCCTAGCGATGGCGATGACGGCGCGCGGGGAGGACGAGGCCGACCGCTTCCCGCGGGTTCGCGCCGGTGTCGCGACGGGTGAAGTGGTCAGCCGGCTCGGCGACGTCTTCGGCTCGACGGTCAACGTCGCCGCCCGGCTGACGTCGGTCTCGCGGCCCGGCCGGGTGCTGGTCGACGTCGGCACGCACGACGCGCTGGCGCCCGCCGACCAGCCGGCGGACGCCGACGCCGCGCCGGCGTACCGCTTCAAGCGGGTGCGCCGGGTCTCGGTGAAGGGGTTCGCGCGGCTGGCGGCGTGGACCGTCCGGCCGCGGTCAGTGGGCTGAGCGGGCGGCCACCCTCAGCGGATCGTGACCTGCCGGTTCGCCAGGCCCGACCGGGCGGCGCGCTCCTCCGAGGTGAGCGGGGCCTTCTCGGCCAGGGCGGCGTCGAGCGCGGTCTTGAAGTCGGCGGCGGGGTCCTCGAGCGCCTCCGCGCCGGTCCCGACGGGCAGGTCCCAGACCGGGGTGAGCAGACCGTGGGCGCGGAACATGCCGACCAGGCGTCCCTCCGGGATCAGCGTGTCGGTGCCGGCGGCGTGGAGGCGGGCCAGGGCGTCGAGCAGCTCGCCCTCGGGCTCGGGCATCACCCAGCGCAGGTGCTCCTTGGAGCCCATCCGGGTCCAGTAGGCCGACTCGACCGAGGTCAGGCGGGCGGTCGGCGCAGCCTGGTCGTCGGCCTGCTCGAGCAGGTCGGCGACCTCGGGCGACTGGTCGGACTCCTCGACCCAGTAGGCGTACCCCTCGTGCACCGTGATGTCGAGGGGGGCGTCGACGACGAGGTCCTGCAGTCGGGGACCCGGACCGGGGGCGTCGGTGAGGCCGACGGCGCCGGGCTCGGCCTCGAGCGCGGCCAGCAGCACGGCGGCCAGGTCGCGGGAGGGGTCACCGAAGGCGTGCTGGACCTGGAGGCCGAGCAGCACCTCGCCGGAGTCACGGACGACGGCCGGCACGGCACCGGGGGCCAGGGTGCACAGCGTGACGGTCCGGCCGTGCGCGTCGACGTCGTCGCGCAGCACCAGCGGTGCGGTCGCGGCGGGGACGAGCTCGCGCAGGGCGACGACGTCGCCCTCGGAGGCCAGGCCCTCGAAGGGGCGCGCGACGTACACGTCACCGCCGCCGGCGGCGCCGTGGCACGCCTTGTAGCGCTTACCCGACCCACACGGGCAGGGCTGACGGGGACCGACCTCGCCGGGCTCGGTGGGGGTGGTCTCGGCGCGCTGCCGGTTGCGGTTCTTCTTGGCCATGGCCGCAACCTATCCGGCCTCAGGCGCTGGAGGCGGAGCGCCCGCCGGGACGCCCGTCGAGCAGGCCGATCAGGTACGCCGGGCGGTCGGTGATCACGGTCGTCACCCCGAGGTCCTGGCAGAGCCTCAGCTCCTCGGCGGTGTTCACCACCCACACGTGGACCTCGTGGCCGCTGCGGGCGAGCCGCTTGCCGTACCGGCGGTGATCGGTCAGGTCGTCCATCCCGGGCCCGACCAGCCAGTCCCGGCCGATCGCGCGCTTGAGCATCGGCCACGCCGCGGGCCGGTCGATCAGCTGCACGAGCTGGATCCCCGGAGCCAGGCGCTCGACGCGCTGCAGCGCGGTGAAGGAGAAGCTCATCACCCGCGCCGGGGACCCGGTCCGGTCCCACCCGAACTCCCCCAGCATCTCGACCAGCCTCTTCTCGACCAGGCCGCCGTAGCGGGTCGGGTGCTTGGTCTCGATGGCGATCTCGACGCGGCGGTCGAGGGCGGCGACGTGCTCCAGCAGCTTGCGCAACGTCAGCACGCCGCTGGTCTCCGGGTCGGGCTCGGCCGACTCGTCGTCGAGGTCGGCCCACGGGTTCTTCCAGCTCGCGAAGTCGAGCTCGGCGATCTCGGCCAGCTCCATGGTCGAGACCGCGCCGGGCGACTGGGCGGTGCGGCGCAGGTCGCGGTCGTGGACGCAGATCAGGTGCCCGTCGGCGGTGAGCCGCACGTCGCACTCCAGCCCGTCCGCGCCGGCGTCCAGCGCGGCGAGGTAGGCGCGAAGGGTGTGCTCGGCGTTGTCGTGGCTGGCGCCGCGGTGAGCGACGACCTTCGGCCTCATGGCTCCATGGTGGCAGGGTCAGGGGCGGTCGCGTGGGAGGGCGGTCACCGCGCGCGCAGGTACTTGCCGAAGTGCGGCACGGTGAAGGCCACGCTGCCCCGCTCGGCGGAGTAGACGAGGCCCTTCTTGATCAGCCCGTCGCGGGCCGGGGAGAGCGACTGGGGCTTGCGGGCGAGGTGCTCGGCGATGCCGGCGGTGGCCACCGCGAGGTCCCCGGCGTCGACCCCGAGGTCGGCCATCGCGGTCATGTAGTCGCGCTCGGCGGGGGTGGCGCGCTCGTACCGTGCGCCGAAGAAGCCGATCGCCAGCTCCTGCTCGGCCTCGGGAGCGGCGGCCCGCACGTCGTCGACGCCGATCGGGGAGCCGACGGCGGCGTCCCAGGTGACCTTGCCGTAGGCCTGCACGAAGTAGGGGTAGCCGTCGGTCAGCGCGTACAGCTCGTCGAGGGCCTCGGCGTCGAAGGTGACGCCCTCGGTGGCGGCGGGCAGCCGCCAGGCCCGGTCGGCCATCTCGCGCGGGAGCCGGTCGACGGAGACGTAGCGGAAGAGGCGCTCGGCGTAGGACTTGGAGGCGGCGAGCGCGACGGGCAGGTGCGGCAGCCCGGCGCCGACCACGATCAGCGGCGCGCCCTGCTGGCTGATCTCGTGGCAGGCGCCGCAGACCGCGGCCAGCTCCTCGATCGAGACGTCCTGCATCTCGTCGATGAACAGCCCGACGCCGACGCCGAGGTCGCCGGCCAGGGTGGCGACGTCGGTGAAAAGCTCGACGAGGTCCAGCTCGAGGTCGCCGGAGTCGGCGCGGCCACGGGTGGCCGGGACGTCGGTCGGCGGCGTCCAGCGGACCCCGGCCGAGCGGGCCGTACGCCGCTCCTCGACCGTGGCGCGCAGGGCGAACGACTTCAGGGTGCCGGCGACCTCGTCGACACGGTCGGGGTCGCGGTGGCGGTGGGCGACCTCGCGGACGGCGGCGTGCACGGCCTGGGCGACGGGGATCCGGACGCTCTGGTCGGGGCGCGCCTCGATCTTGCCGGTCCCCCACGCCCGGCGGACGGCCTCGCCGCGCAGGGCGTTGAGCAGCACGGTCTTGCCGACCCCGCGCAGCCCGGAGAGCACCATCGAGCGCTCCGGGCGTCCGGCGCCGACGCGTTCCAGGGTGACCTCGAACTGCCCCAGCTCGCGGTCGCGACCGGCCAGCTCGGGGGGACGCTGCCCCGCGCCGGGGGCGTACGGATTGCGGATCGGGTCCATGTCAGGACCGTATCCGTGTGTCTAGCGCCAGCCCTAGATGGCGGCGGGCCGGGCGTGGCGCGCGTGGTGGCTGATGACCGGGACGGCCCGAGCGGCGGCCGGGTGGCCGTCGGCGTACGCCTGGTCCAGCCCCGTCTGCAGCACCTGCATCAGCTGCGCGGCCTCGGGGAGGCCGAGCCGGAAGGAGCCGGTGCAGACGTTGTCGCGCCACAGCGACAGCACGATCAGGTCCTTCTCGGAGTGCCAGGAGACCCGCATGGCGCGTTCGGCCCCGCGCGCGTCGAGGAAGATCGCGCCCGTCTCGGGCAGGGGGTGCGGGAGTGGCACCCCTCCATTCTGCCCGCGCGCGGGTCCGGAGGGAAGAGAAAGTCGACAATGTGAGGGGCAGGCCGGGGTGACGGATCCCTCGCCGGTGGTGGCGGTCGTCCCTAGGATGACGCCATGCCGGAGCTCCCCGAGGTCGAGGCGCTGGCCCTCGACCTGCGCCAGCGGCTCGACGGCCGGGCGATCACCACGATCCACCTGGCCGCGTTCAGCGCGCTGAAGACCTACGACCCGCCGCTGACCGCGCTCGAGGGGACGCTCGTCGACGACGTCACCCGGCACGGCAAGTTCCTCGACATCGAGGCCTCCGGCACGCACCTCGTGCTGCACCTGGCCCGCGCGGGATGGGTGCGCTGGCGCGACGAGGTCCCCGCGAAGCCGCCGAGCGCGAGCAACAAGTCGCCGCTGGCGCTGCGGGTGGTCCTCGACCCCGAGGGCGGGCTCGACGTGACCGAGGCCGGCACCCGCAAGTCGCTGGCGGCCTACGTCGTGCGCGACCCCCTCGACGTGCCCGGCATCGCCAGCCTCGGCCCCGACCCGCTCACCGACGACTTCACCCTCGACGCCTTCACGGTGATCCTGGAGCGCGAGGGCCGCAAGCAGGTCAAGGGCGTGCTGCGGCACCAGGGCACGATCGCCGGCATCGGCAACGCCTACTCCGACGAGCTCCTGCACGCCGCGCGGATGTCGCCGTACAAGCCCGCGAGCAGCCTCGACGAGGAGGAGGTGCAGACGCTGTACGCCGCGATCCGCGGCGTGCTCGGGGACGCGGTCGCGCGCAACCGGGGCCTGGCCGCGAGCGAGCTCAAGGGCGAGAAGAAGACGCACATGGCCGTCCACGGGCGTACGGGCGAGGCGTGCCCGGTGTGCGGTGACACGGTGCGGGAGGTCTCGTTCGCCGACTCGAGCCTGCAGTACTGCCCGACCTGCCAGACCGGGGGGAAGCCGCTGGCGGACCGGCGGACGAGCAAGTTCCTGAAGTAGCGGCGGCTGGTCAGCCGTAGTCGGACAGGCAGAACCTCGTACGCGTCCGATGAGGTCGCACGTCGGCGCAGGTCAGCGGCCTGGGTCCAGGGGCGCCCGCCGCGATCGTCGGACTTGTGCCTGTCCGACTACGGGGCCCGGCGCTCAGCCCGGAGGTGCCACCTCCAGCACGTCGCCCGGCTGGCACCAGAGCACGTCGCAGGTCGCGGTGAGGTGTCCTCACCCCTCGGCGGCTTGGCCCTCGGGGAGGATCTGGAGGTGCCCGGAACTCCCCAGCTCATCACCGTCGACCGCCCCCGCGACCCCGACGGGGTCGTCCTGCTCCTCCACGGTGGTGGGTCGCGCAGCGACTCCGCCGCGGTCAGCGCCACCCAGCTGTCGGTGCTGCGGATGATCCCGGTCGCCCGCCGGGTGCAGCGGGCCGGCCGCGGCCGGCTGGCCGTCTACCGGCTGCTGAACTCGGTGCGCGGGTGGGACACGAGCCGTACCCCGGTCCAGGACGTCGAGTGGGCGCTCGACCAAGTCCGCGCCGACCTCCCCGACGCCCCCGTGGCGCTGGTCGGCCACTCGCTCGGGGGCCGGGCGGCGCTGCTGGCCGGTGACCGGCCGGCCGTACGGACGGTGGTGGCGCTGAACCCGTACGTCTTCCCCGACGACACCCCGGACCTGCGCGGGCGCCAGGTGCTCTTCGTGCACGGCGACGAGGACCGGATCGCCAGCCAGGCCAAGGCCGAGGCCGTGGCGCGGCGGCTGATGCGGACCACCGACGTCGGGTTCGTCACCGTCACCGGCGGCAAGCACGCGATGCTGAAGCACGGGGCGACCTTCGAGAGGGCCGCCGCCGACTTCGTGGCCGCCACCCTGCTCGGCGACGACGGCGCCGGCCCGGCCGCGCGGGTGCTCGCCGGCGAGCAGTGGGTGACCTCGTGAGACCTCCCGTCCACCCGGCGTCGATACCCTCCGCGCCATGCGGCTGATCCTCGTCCGGCACGGCCAGACCTCCTCCAACGTGGCCGGAGCCCTCGACACCGCCGAGCCCGGCGCGGACCTCACGGACCTGGGCCGCCGCCAGGCCGCCGCCGTCCCCGCCGCCCTGGCCCACGAGGAGGTGACGGCGGTGTACGCCTCCCCGCTCGTCCGCACCCAGCAGACCGCGGCCCCCCTCGCCGCCGCGCGCGGGCTGCCGGTGGTGGTGCGGCGCGGGCTCGAAGAGGTCTCCGCCGGCCACCTCGAGATGCGGACCGACGAGGAGGCCGTGCTGGCGTACGTCGACCTGCTCCGCACCTGGATGCACACGGACCGCGACCACCGCCTCCCCGACGGGGAGGCCGGCACCTCCTTCCTGGCGCGTTTCGACGCCGTCGTCGAGGATCTGGCCGCGGTGCACGGGCCCGACGACACCGTCGTGGTGGTCAGCCACGGCGC
>JBBSKO010000137.1:0-6285 GCA_038256225.1 Propionibacteriales bacterium
CGCAGCGTGCACGAGGCGCGGGTCGAGATGGGTCGCCGGCTGGCCCGCGAGTTCCCCGTCGAGGCCGACCTGGTGATGCCGGTGCCCGAGTCGGGCACCCCCGCCGCCTCCGGCTACGCCGAGGAGAGCGGGATCCCGTTCGGCCAGGGGTTCGTGAAGAACGCCTACGTCGGGCGGACCTTCATCCAGCCCAGCCAGACCCTGCGCCAGCTGGGGATCCGGCTGAAGCTCAACGCGCTCGAGCACATGATCCGCGGCAAGCGGATCGTCGTGGTCGACGACTCGATCGTGCGCGGCAACACCCAGCGCGCCCAGGTGCGGATGCTGCGCGAGGCCGGGGCCCTGGAGGTGCACGTCAGGATCTCGAGCCCGCCGGTGCGGTGGCCGTGCTTCTACGGCATCGACTTCGCGACCCGCGCCGAGCTGATCGCCAATGGGCTGTCCCCCTCCGAGATCGCCGCGAGCGTCGGCGCCGACTCGTTGGGCTACATCTCGCTCGACGCGATGGTCGAGTCCACCGGGCAGGCCTCCGAGAGCCTGTGCAAGGCCTGCTTCACCGGCGAGTACCCCGTCGAGCTGCCGGACGAGGCGCTGCTGGGCAAGCACCTGCTGGAGACCTCGCTCACCGCGCCGACCCACGGCAAGGCCCTGCCGGTCCTGAACAACCCCTGACCTCCTCCCCCGAGCACGGAGCCCGCCTGATGAGCCAGACCCACCCGACCCCGCCCGGTGTCCCGTCCGGCTCCCCGGCCGGCACCGACACGGGCACCTCCGCCTACGCCGCCGCCGGGGTGAGCATCGAGGCCGCCGACGCGGCTGTCGACCTGATGCGTGCCTCCGTCGAGCGCGCCCGCCGGCCCGAGCTGATCGGCGGGATCGGCGGGTTCGCCGGGCTCTTCGACGCCTCCGCCCTGACCCGGTTCGAGCGGCCGGTGCTGGCCACCTCCACCGACGGTGTCGGCACCAAGGTGGCCATCGCCCAGGCCATGGACGTCCACGACACCATCGGTTTCGACCTGGTCGGCATGGTCGTCGACGACCTGGTCGTGTGCGGCGCCGAGCCGCTCTTCATGACCGACTACATCGCCACCGGACGCGTCGTCCCGGAGCGGATCGCCGCCATCGTCAAGGGCATCGCCGACGCCTGCATCGAGGCCGGCTGCGCGCTGGCCGGGGGCGAGACCGCCGAGCACCCCGGGCTGCTGGCCCCCGACGAGTACGACGTCGCCGGCGCGGCGACCGGGGTCGTCGAGGGCGACCGGCTCCTCGGCCCGGCCCGCGTACGCCCCGGGGACGCCGTCGTGGCGATGGCGTCCAGCGGGCTGCACTCCAACGGCTACTCCCTGGTGCGGCACGTGCTGCTCGGCGAGCAGGGCCTCGGCTGGTCCCTGGACCGGCACGTGCCCGAGCTCGGCCGCACCCTGGGCGAGGAGCTGCTGGAGCCCACGAGGGTCTACGCGAGGGCGTGCCTGGCCGCCGCGGCGACCAACGCCGTGCACGCGATGGCCCACGTCACCGGCGGCGGCCTCGCGGCCAACCTGGCCCGCTCGCTGCCCGAGGAGCTCACCGCCACCCTGGAGCGCGGCACCTGGACGCCCGGGCCGGTCTTCGACCTGGTCCGCACCGCCGGCGGCGTCGGCGTCGAGGACCTCGAGGCCACGCTGAACTGCGGGGTCGGGATGGTGGCCGTGGTGGCCCCCGAGGGCGTCGACGCGGTGCTCGGCGTGCTCGCCGAGCAGGGCGTGCGCTCGTGGGTCGCCGGCGAGGTGATGCCCGCCGCGGCGGACGCCGACCGCGGTGCCGTCCGCCTGGTGGGGCGCCACCCCGGCTGGTGAGACCCGGGCCGGACCGGGGGCCGTACGGGCCGCCGGACGGCCGCCGCGGCGCGCCTCCCCTGCCCGGGCGTGCGGTGCCGACCGGTCATTGGGTAGCGTGTGACTCACGATCACCGATGGAGACAGCCCGGTGCCCCGATCACAGCGTCGGGCCCGGCCGAGTGTGCGAGGGGGCTGACCCTATGGGGCGCGGCCGAGCGAAAGCCAAGCAGACGAAGGTCGCCCGCGACCTGAAGTACCAGACCCACGAGACGGACTTCGGGGCGCTGGCACGCGAGCTGCACGGTGGCGAGGACGACAGCGGCAAGGCCGAGGAGCCCGACGACTGGTCGTCGGACCACCGCAGCCGCGACTGACACCTCCCCGCGGTGGGAACCCGGGCCGACCCACGTGGGTCGGCCCGGGTTCTCCTGCGCGCCGACGACGCTGCCGGGACGTCGCGCCGGCCGCGAGCGCCGCTGTCACGCTGTGGTACTTCGACTGGCGCGGCGTCACGACGGCCCGGTGGACGAGGTAACAGAGCGTGACAGCAGGCGGGCGGCGCCACGCGTCCGCCGAGGCGCCGGCGAGCGTCGTTCTCGGCGTCAGGGGGTCCAGATGCCGCGCAGGCGGCCGACCTCGTGGATGCGCCGCTCGGCGACCCGGTCCGCGGCGACCGCGGGCGGGACGCCGTCGGAGGCGGCGCGCTGGAGCACCGACCGCGTGGTCTCGAAGATCCGCGAGGCGCGCTGGTGGGCGCGGTCGAAGGAGAAGCCCTCGAGCTCGTCGGCGACCTGGACCAGGCCACCGGCGTTGACGCAGTAGTCGGGCGCGTAGAGGATCCCGCGGTCCTCCAGCAGCTTGCCGACGCCGGGGTGGGCGAGCTGGTTGTTGGCGGCCCCGCACACGATCCGCGCCGACAGCGTGGCGACGACCTCGTCGGTCAGCGCGTCGCCCAGGGCGCAGGGGGCGTAGACATCGAGCCGGGAGGCCACCAGCTCCTCGGTGGAGCCGACCACGGTGACCGCGGGGTGCTCCTCGCGGACCCGTTCCACCGTCGGCGCGTGGACGTCGGTGACCACCACCGAGGCGCCGTCCTCGAGCAGGTGGCGCACGAGGTGGCGCCCGACCTTGCCGACACCGGCGACCCCGACCGTACGACCGGCCAGCGTGGGCTCGCCCCAGGCAGCCTCCGCCGCGGCGCGCATGCCCTGGAAGACACCGAGGGCGGTGAGCACCGAGCTGTCGCCGGCGCCGCCGTGGGCGGTGGTGCGGCCGGTGACGAAGTCGCACTCGCGCGCGACGAGGTCCATGTCCTCGGAGTACGTGCCGACGTCGCAGGCGGTGCGGTAGCGGCCGCCGAGGGTCTGCACGAACCGGCCGTAGGCCCGCAGCAGCGGCTCGGTCTTCGCGGTGCGGGGGTCGCCGATGATGACGGCCTTGCCGCCGCCGAGGTCGAGCCCGGCCAGCGCGGCCTTGTAGGTCATCCCGCGGGACAGGGCGAGCACGTCGCGCAGGGCGTCGGCGGTGGAGGCGTACGGGTGGAAGCGGGTGCCGCCGAGGCCGGGGCCGAGCGCGGTCGAGTGGATCGCCACGATCGCCCGCAGGCCGCTGGCCGGGTCCTGGCAGAAGACGACCTGCTCGTGGTCGTGCCCGTCGCCGAAGGGGTCGGGCAGGGTGGGGTCGGTCGGGGAGGGGGAGCCGTCGGCTGCAGGCACGGGTGGTCCTTCGGGTGGTCGGGGCGCGCCCGGGGGTGGTGGGCGCCGGTCGGTCGGCCCGCGGGGTGGTGCGGGTCACCTCATCCTGGCAGACCGACCTCCTCGTGACGGGTGTGCCGGGCGGGTCCGTCCGGACTCAGGTCCGCGTGCGCCTCACGGGCCGGTCGAGGCGCGCCGCGGTGCCACCGCGGGGCACCACGACGTGCACCGCGTCGTGGTCGACGCCGAAGACCAGCGGGGTGGCCGCGACCACCTCGCCGTCGAGGTTGACCGGCATCGAGGGGTCGGTGACCAGGCGGACGGCGGTGGTGGTCAGGTGGTGGACCCGCTCGTGCTCGACGAAGCTGCCGTCCTTGAGCAGCCGCGCGATGGATACGTGGTCGCGGGCCCGCCCGCGCTCGATCGCGTAGACGTCGAGGCGCTGGTCGTCGATCGACGCGGTGGGCGACACGGTCGTGCCGCCGCCGTGGTGCCGCCCGTTGCCCACCGCGACCTGGAGCAGGTCGTGCAGCTCGAGGGTGGGGTGGTCGCCGTCGGGGAACTCCAGCCGGGCGGCGAAGGGCACGTGGGCGCGGTAGGCGCCCAGGGTCGCCACGGGGTACGCCAGCGGGCCGAGGCGCTTCTTCAGGCCCGGGCGCAGCCGCTCGGTGACGCCCACCGACAGCCCGACCGAGGCCACGTTGAGGAAGGCGCGTCCCTCGGCGCGGCCGAGGTCGATGTCGACGACCTCGCCGGAGATCAGCGTGTCGACCGCGCCCGCCAGGTCACGGGGGATGCCGAGGGTGCGGGCGGCGTCGTTGGCGGTGCCGAGCGGCAGCACACCGAGCACGACACCGGTGCCGGCGACCTTGTCGGCGGCCAGCGCGAGGGTGCCGTCCCCGCCGCCGACCACGAGGAGGTCCGGGTCGCCGGCCAGCGCCTCGTCGAGGGCCGCGGCCAGCCCGCGTCCCGAGCCGGCCGGGTGCAGCGACAGCCGGCCCCAGCGGCCCTGCGCGGCGCGGATCAGCGTCTCGGCGTGGGCCGACCGGGCGGCGCCGGTGCGCGACGCCTCGTTGACCACCAGCGCGGTGCGGGAGAGCAGGGGGGAACGCATGCCCGCGACCCTAGGAGCCTCCGATGAAGCGTTCATGAGGGGAGGCTGGGAGGAGCATGAGAACCGGGCTGTGCTCCGGTCCGGGGTCCGACCTGGGGCCCGGAGGGTCGGCCCGTCAGGGGCTCGAGGACGGCGCGGACGTCGGCCAGCCGCGGCCGGGCGGCGGGGTCGTGGTCGACGCACGACAGCAGCAGCGCCGTCAGCGGGGGCGGCAGGTGCGCGGGCGGCGTGGGGGGTCCGGGCGGGCGCCGGTGCAGCAGCGGCCAGCGGCGGCGGGTGTCCCAGGTCGCCTCCTGGCCGAAGGGCTGCTCCCCGGTGAGGCACTCCAGCAGGACCACCCCGAGCGCCCAGACGTCGGTCGCGCTCGTCAGGGTGCCGCCGTGGGCCTGCTCGGGGGCGAGGTAGCCGGGGGTGCCGGCGCCCGGCCGGCCCTCACCGGGGCGACCGGCGAGGTTGAGGTCGATCAGCACCGCCCGGCCGTGGTCTACCACGACGTTGCCGGGCTTCACGTCGAGGTGCAGCCAGTCGTGGTGGTGCAGGAACCCGAGCACCGAGGTCAGCTGCAGGCCGAGCTCGGCGACGTCCGGCACGCCCAGCGCGCCGTCCTCGACGACGCGGCCCAGGGTCTGCCCGCGCAGCGTCTCGAGCACGACGGCGACGGGGTCGTCGAGCACCTCGTAGCCCCGCACCAGGTGCGGGTGGGCCAGGGTCGTGGCGATCTCGCCCTCGCGGCGCAGCGCCTCGACCACCCGGTCCTGGGCCCGGCGGTCGGGGCGGACGAGCTTGATGACGCAGCGGGTGCCCCGGAGGTCGTCCCAGGCGTCCCAGGTGTCGAGCCGCTTGCCGTGGGCCATCCGCTCCAGCAGCCGGTAGCCCGGCACGGTGGGTGCGGACGGGGCGGGAGCCACGGCCGGTGCCGCGGGTCGGGCCCTCACGCCGGCACCGGGGCCGCGGGCGGGGGCACCGGCGGTGACACCGGGGTGGCGGGGTCGGCGGCGAGGTCGATCACCCGGTCGACGTACTCGAGCGCGACCGCGTCGTGGGTGAGCAGCAGCACGGCGTGGTCGCCGGGGCCGCGCAGCACGGCCTCGAGCAGGCGCCGGCTGGTGGCCTCGTCGAGCCCGGTCGTGGGCTCGTCCAGCACCAGCAGGCGGCTCTCGCGCAGCAGCGCCCGGGCCAGGGCGAGCCGCTGGCGCTGACCGCCCGAGAGGCTGCGCCCGCGCTGGCCGACCCGCGAGTCGTAGCCCTGCGGCATCCGGGCCACGAACTCGTGGGCGTCGGCGGCGCGCGCGGCCGCCTCGACCTCGGCGCGGGTGGCGTCGGGACGCGAGAAGGCGATGTTGTCGTGGACGCTGGCGTCGAGCATCAGCTGCTCCTGCTGGACGATCGTGACCGCGGCCCGGACCGACGTCGCGGTGCGCTCGGCCAGGTCGTGGCCGTCGAGGACGACCTGGCCGGCGCCGGGGTCCAGGGCCCGGGTCAGCAGCCGCGCCACCGTCGACTTGCCGGTGCCGCTCGGCCCGACCAGGGCCACCCGCTCGCCGGGGCGCACGACCAGGTCGAGGCCGTCGAGGACGGGGGACGCTGCGTCCGGGTAGGTGTAGGACACCGAGCGCAGCTCGACGCCACCGCGGGGGGTCCCGGCCACCGGGGCCGGCAG
>JBBSKO010000138.1:0-6263 GCA_038256225.1 Propionibacteriales bacterium
CAGCGTCGGGACCAGCAGGGCCAGGGCGGCGGCGGCGACCAGGACGACGCCGAGGAAGACCCACCGCCAGCCGAGGGTGTCGGCCACGACCCCCGCCAGGAACGGCCCGACCAGCCCGGGCAGCACCCACGCGGCGGCGAAGAGCCCGAGGATGCGGGGGCGGTCGACCTGGGCGTAGACCTGCGCCACGAGGACGTATAGCGACACGATCAGGCCGCCGAGACCGAGGCCCTGGGCGAAGCGGCCCAGGACCAGCCAGGCCATCGTCGGCGCCAGCCCGGCCGCGACCAGCCCGGCCGCGAACAGCGCGACCGACGCCAGCAGGGGGCGCACCGCACCCCGACGGTCGGCCCACGACCCCGCCGCGACCATGCCGACGACGCTCGCCGCCAGCGTGGCCGAGAAGGCCACCGCGAAGAGGTCCCGCCCGTCGAGGTCGGCGGCCACCGTCGGCATCACGGTCGCCACCGCGAGCGCCTCGAACGCGGCCAGGAACACCAGCGCGACCGCGCCCACGGTGGCCCCGCGGTAGACCGGGTCGAGCAGCGGTGTGGTGCGGTCGCCCGCCAGGTCCTCCGTCGTCACGACCCCACGCTAGGTCGCCTCAGCGACCGGTCCAGCGCGGGGCCCGCTTCTCCGCGAACGCCGCCGAGCCCTCCTGGGCGTCGTGGCTGAGGAAGACCGGTCGGGTGAGCTCGTCCTGACGCTCCCAGGCCTCGTCGAAGGTCCAGTCCGCGGCCTCACGGGCGACCTGCTGGGTCACCCGGACCGCCAGGGGCCCGTTCACCGCGATCCGGCCGGCCAGCGCCAGCGCACCGAGCAGCGCGCCGCCCTCCTCGGTGAGCCGGTTGACCAGGCCCAGCGCCTCGGCGCGCTCGGCGTCGATCGGGTCACCGGTGTAGAGCATCTCCAGGGCGACCGCGCGCGGGACCCGCTGCGGCAGCAGCACCGCCGCGCCGGCCGCCGCCACCAGGCCGCGCTTGACCTCGGGCACCCCGAAGCGGGCGGTGCGCGCCGCGACCACCAGGTCGCAGGCCAGGACCAGCTCGAACCCGCCGGCCACCGCCCACCCCTCGACCGCGGCGATCATCGGCTTGCGCGCCGGTCGCGCGGTGAGGCCGCCGAACCCGCGGCCGGGCAGCATCGGGGTCTCCCCGCGCAGGAACGCCTTCAGGTCCATGCCCGCGCAGAAGGTGCCGCCGGCCCCGGTCAGCACCCCGGCGCGCAGGTGGTCGCCGGCCTCGAGCCGGTCCACCGCCGCCGCCAGCGCCTCCGCCGTCGCGGTGTCCACGGCGTTCTTCGCCTGCGGCCGGTTCAGCGTGACCACGAGGACGCCGCCCTCACGCTCCTCGACCAGCACCGGGCCGTCGTCCACGTCCTGCGTCATGTCCTGCTCCCTCGTCTCGTCCGGTCCCGCCGATGCCCGGCCCGCTCAGCGCGGCGGCAGCAGCACGCTGACCCCGTCGCCCCCGGGTCGGGGCTCCATCCGACCACCCAGGGAGCGCACCAGCGACCTCGCCTGCTCCAGACGGCCCGTCGGGTCCGGTGTGTCCCCGCCGTCCTCGTGCGGCGGCGGGCGGATCCCGGACACCTCCAGCCGGACCACGGCCGGCGCGCCCACCAGCACCAGGCGTACGGGACCGGCACCCGCGCCGTCGTCGCGGGCCTCGTCCCGGGCCTGCTCGAGCAGCACGTCGAGGACGTACTCGACCGGGCCGGGGGTCAGCGTGAGGTCGAGGTCGCCCTCCACCGCGGCGGTGAAGCCGCGACCGAGCCCGAGCAGGCCGTCGGCCCACTGCTGGGCCAGCGAGGCGGCCAGCTCCCGCAGCGGCACCTCCGCACCCGACATGAGCGCCCCGCGGCGGGTCATCGTGACCAGGTCGGCCACGACGGAGTCGAGCTCCTCGACGGCGGCCTGGCACCGACGGGTGGCCTCGGCGGCCTCGGCGTCGAGCCGGGAGTCGCAGAGCTCGTCGAGGCTCAGCCGCATGCTGGTCAACGGGGTCCGCAGGACGTGGGAGGCGTGCACCGAGAACTGCTGCTCCCGCACCATCCTGTCCCGCAGCGCCGACGCGCTGGCCTCGAGCGCACCCGCGACCGCCTGCACCTCCGGCACCCGGGTCCGGGGCAGGTCGAGGTCGAAGCGGCCGCGGCCGAGCATCGCGGCCGCCGAGGCCAGCCGGGTGAAGGGCCGCGCGAACCACCGGGCCATCAGCCACCCGGCGACAGCGGCCGCCAGGACGGCGAGCAGCAGGATCGCCGTGAGCGGGGCGAGGTCGACGGCCAGCACCTCCCGCCAGCCCGCGGCGGACTCCGCCACCCGGACGGTGAGGTCCCCGGACGAGGCCGACGCCTGGACCGGACGGTCCAGCCCCTCGCCCTCCTCGAACCCCGGACCGCTCGCCGCTGCCTCCACGACGTCGGCGCGGCGCACCTCGAGGCGCTCGGCGTCGGCGACCACCTCGGCGAGCGCGGCCGAGTCCAGCGGGCGCCCGGCGGCGTCGGCGGTCTGGACCAGGTCCAGCAGGATCCGGGCCTGCGACGTGGCGTGAGCGGCGTCGTGGGCGCGCAGGTTCGCGAGCAGGTTCACGTTGCGGACGAAGCCCAGGACGGCGACCAGCAGCAGGACGAGGGCGACGAAGCCGAGGACGAGCCGCCTGGTCACGGCCCGGTCCTCCTAGACATCGTGTCCGCTGCCCTCCAGGCGGAAGCCCACCCCGCGCACGGCCACGACCCGCTCGGGCACCTTGACCTGCTCGAGCTTCTGCCGCAGCCGGCCGATCGTGACGTCGAGCGTCTTCGTCGAGCCGTACCAGTTCTCGTCCCAGACGTCGGCCATCAGCTTGTCGCGGGAGACCACCTTGTCGCGGTTGGTCAGCAGGACCTCGAGGACGTCGAACTCCTTGCCGGTCAGCGGCACCTCGGCCTCGCGGTAGAACACGCGGCGGGCACCGGCGTCCATCCGGAGCCCGTCGACGACCACGACCGGGGTCGGACCGGCGCTGGTGCGGCGCAGCAGCGCGCGCACCCGCGCCTGCAGCTCGGCCAGGCCGAAGGGCTTGGCGAGGTAGTCGTCGGCGCCGTAGTCGAGACCCACCACCCGGTCGAGCTCGCCGGCGCGGGCGGTGACGATCATGATCGCGCCCTCGAAGGAGAGCTCGCGGGCTTTGCGGCAGACCTCGAGACCGTCCATGTCGGGCAGCCCGAGGTCGAGGATGACCACCTCGGCCGCGTTCGTGCGGAGCTCTTCCAGGGCCTTCTCACCACTGTCGACCCAGGTGACGTCGTACCCCTCGCGCTCCAGCGTCCGGACCAGGGGGAAGGCGATGTCCTCCTCATCCTCGACGACCAGGACACGCGCTGCACTCATAGGTGGGGAGCGTACCGTCGGCACGCCGTCCCGGAGGAACAATCAGCCCTGCGCGGCCCAGTGCGGCGTCCGCGGGTGCGGACCCGGGTCGTGACTGCGCACCGGGTCCCGCCAGGACTCGCGGAGGAGCACGACGCACAGCGACAGCCCGCCCAGCAGCGCCACCAGCGCCAGCACCGGGGTGTAGACGCCCCCCAGGAACGGGTACCCGGCCAGCGGGACGGCCAGGACGAGCCGGTCCACGGTGGTGCGGTCGCCGATCGGCACGTCGTCCTCGCCGGCACGGACCTCGATGCCCGCACCCCCGGCCCCGACCACGGAGCCCGTCACCAGGCTGGTGGTGCCGGCGCGGGCCACGGTGACCACGTCCCCGTCCGCGAGGTCGCCGAGCGGCACGTCACGGGCCAGCACGACCGAGCCGCGCGCCACGTCTCCGACGGGGGCGGCCATCACGTAGCGGTCCAGCCCGAAGGCGGCCGGCACGAGCACCAGCAGGAACACGGGCGCGACCACGAGCACCGCGAACGCGGTCCGGGCACCCCAGGACCACGGGCGACGGCGTGGGACGGGCGCGAGCTCCATCGGGACACTGCTCCGGGTCGAGGTCGGACGGGTCGTCCGCCACCCCCCGGAGCAGACACGGTCAGGGTAGGGCCCTTCGTGTCCCCCGCGCACCCGGTTCCGGACTCGTTCGCGACACGATGCCCCCACAGCAGGAAACGGTTCGGTAACAGTGCCCGGGCACGGTCACGGCCTCAGGAGGTCGCCGTGCTCGGCGACCCGGGCCAGCACCTCCTCGGGGCCCAGCTGGTCCAGGGCCAACGGGTCCTCGGCACCTGCCTCGACCTCATCCCAGGTGACCGGCGCGGCCACCCGGGGCCGCTCCCGCCCGCGCAGCGAGTACGGCGCGACCGTGGTCTTCGACGCGGCGTTCTGCGACCAGTCCAGGAACACCTTCCCCCCGCGGCGCGCCTTGGTCATGCTCGCGGTCACCAGCCTCGGGTGCGCGGCGGCCAGGTCGTCGGCGACCCCCTTGGCCAGCGCCGTGACCGCCTCGGACGGGCGTCGCGACGGCAGGTCGGCGTACAGGTGCAGGCCCTTGCTCCCGCTGAGCACCGGCCGGACGACGAGGTCGTGCTCGGCGAGCGCCTCGGCGACCAGGAGCGCCACCCGGCAGCACTCCCCCAGCCCGGCGGGCTCACCGGGGTCCAGGTCGACCACCAGCCGGTCGGCGTTGCGCGGGCGGCCGTTGCGCCCGACCCGCCACTGGTGCACGTGCAGCTCGAGCGCCGCCAGGTTGGCCATCCAGGTCAGCGTGGCGAGGTCGTCGACCACCGGGAAGACGAGGGTGTCGCCGTGCCGGGAGTCGCCCCGGGACCCCGACGTCGGCACCGTCACCGTCCGCACCCAGGACGGCGCGCCGCGCGGGACGTTCTTCTCGTAGAAGCTCTCGCCCCCGACACCGTGCGGCCAGCGGATCCGGGTCACGGCACGGTCGCGCAGGTGCGGCAGCATCACCGGCGCGACCTGTGCGTAGTAGTTCAGCACCTCGCCCTTGGTGAACCCCGTGACCGGGTACATCACCTTGTCCAGGCTGCTCAGGGTCAGCGTCCGCCCGTCGACCTCGACCCGGACCTCCTCGCGGGGCGGGTCGCCGGCGCGCGGGCTCACGACCGGCCGGCCAGGTCGTCGGGGTCGAGGTCGTCCCGGACCCCGCGGAACGACGGCTGCCGCAGCCGGGCGTACCCGGCCCCGTGCGTGTCGACGTCGACGACCAGCAGCGGCTCGACCCAGTGCGTGCCGCGGGCGTCGACGCGGGGCACCTCGTCGTGGAACGGGCTGGACGCCCGTGCCAGCGGGGCCACCATCGCGGCCAGCTCCGCGCTCCGCCGACCGCCGATCCCGCTGCCCACGCGGCCCCGGTACGCCAGTCCGTCGGGCGTCGGCTCGCCGACCAGCACGGCGGCCAACGGGCCGTCGGCGCCGCTGCCCTCCTGCGGGCGCCAGCCCCCCACGACGTACGAGCGCCGGTGCCGGTGCGCCAGCTTCAGCCAGTGCGGGCTGCGCCGCTCGACGGTGTAGCGGGAGTCGCGGCGCTTGCTGACCACGCCCTCCAGCCCCTGGGTGCGGGTGGCCTCGAGCAGCATCGCCCCGTCGTCGTACGCCGCGGGCACCTGCCACCCGGTGGCCCCGAGGCCGTCGGGGCCGGCGAGGTCCTCCAGACGCGCCCGCCGCTCGGTCCAGGCCAGTCCCGTGAGGTCCTCGCCGTCGAGGGCGAGCAGGTCGAAGACCATGTAGGTGGCCGGCACCCGGTCGGCCAGCGCCGCCGCCGTCGTCGCCCGGCGCACGTGCATCCGCTCCTGCAGCGTGCGGAAGTCGGGCAGGCCGCGCTCGTTCAGCGCGATCACCTCGCCGTCGACCAGCAGGTCGCGCCCCGGCAGGGGGCTGGTCGAGAGGTCGGGCCAGGCCACGGTCACCTCGTTGTCGTTGCGGCTGGTCATCCGCACGGTGCCGCCCAGGTCGGCCCCGCCGCGCGCCAGGACCCGGACGCCGTCCCACTTCACCTCGTGCGACCACCGTTCCCCGGACGGCACCTCGGTGGTCGGGGTGGCGAGCATGGGGCGCATGGGGTCATCCTTGACCCCATGCGGGCGATCTGGAAGGGCGCGGTCTCCTTCGGGCTGGTCAGCGTGCCGGTCAAGCTGTACGCCGCCACGGAGAGCCACGACGTCTCCTTCCGGCAGGTCCACGCCTCCGACGGAGGTCGGATCCGCTACCAGCGGGTCTGCTCGGTCGACGGCGAGGAGGTGCCCTACTCCGAGATCGCCAAGGGCTTCGAGACCGAGGACGGCGAGATGGTCGTGCTCGACGAGGACGACCTCGAGTCGCTGCC
>JBBSKO010000139.1:0-6251 GCA_038256225.1 Propionibacteriales bacterium
GCGTCATCTCGGCTGTCCGGGAGGGTCATCTCGGCGGGTGGTTCGTCCGCCGTGGCAGGCTCGGGGCATGAGCGAGGTCCCCACCGTCACCCTGGACGCCGTCCCGAACCCCCTGCCCGAGCGGCTGCCCGTCGTCGACGTGCGCGAGCAGCACGAGTGGGACGCCGGGCACATCGAGGGTGCCCGCCACCTGCCGATGAGCCAGCTCATGGAGCGTCTCGACGAGGTGCCCGAGGGCCAGGTCCTGGTGGCCTGCAAGGTCGGGGGGCGCTCGGCGCAGGTCGTGGCGTACCTCGTCCAGCAGGGCCACGACGTGGTCAACCTCGACGGCGGGATGCTCGAGTGGGAGGCCGCCGGTCGGCCGATGGTCAGCGAGGACGGGCAGCCGCCGCGCGTGGTGTGACCCCTCAGCGCTGGTCGAAGGCCGGCGGGAGCGGCGTGGCGAACAGGCCCGGCAGCGCGGCGAGGTAGTCGGCCCGGGCGATCTCGGTGACGCCCAGCGACTCCAGGTGCGGGGTCGCCCACTGCACGTCGACCAGCCGCGGACCGTCGGCCGCGCCCTCGCGGAGCAGGTCGACCAGCCCGACCAGGGCCACCTTGGAGGCGTCCCGGACCCGGTGGAACATCGACTCCCCCGCGAACAGCCCGCCGACGGCCAGCCCGTACAGGCCGCCGACGAGCTCGTCGCCGTGCCAGGCCTCGACGGAGTGCGCCCAGCCGAGCGCGTGCAGCCGCTGGTAGGCCCCCGCGACATCGTCGGTGATCCAGCCGTGCGCCCGGCGGGGGTCGGCGCAGGCCTCGACGACCTCGGCGAAGACCGTGTCGACGCGGATCTCGGTGTCGCGGCAGGAGCGGCGCAGCGAGCGCGGGATCCGCAGGTCGTCGAGGCGGAGCACGCCACGGCGCACCGGGCTGAACCAGTACATCGGGTCACCGGCGTCCCCGGCGGGCATCGGGAAGATGCCGTGCCGGTAGGCCTCCAGCAACGTGCCCGGCTCGAGATCGGCCCCGATCGCGACCAGGTCGTCGGTCTCGTCGTGCGCCGAGGCGTCCCCGAAGATCCAACCGGTGGCGGGGGGTTCGACGGGCACGGGGCGACCGTAGCGGCTCCGCGGACCCCCCACGGCCGCCGACCGGGTGGTCGGGTCCTCCCTAGGGTCGGACGCATGGGCATGCTCAAGAACGAGATCGGCAAGCAGATCGGCTCCCGCGTCACGGGGTTCGCTCCGGGGCTGACCACCTCCTTCGTACGGGAGGCGCTGTCGCGCGCCATCCACGGCGTCGGCCCCCTTCCCCCCGCGGCGCACGCGGCCGAGCAGCAGCTGGCCGAGCAGAAGGGCGACCGCGACAAGGCGGTGCGCGAGCTGGTCGAGAACCACGTCCGCTTCGCCGGCGCCCAGGGCTTCCTGACCAACATCGGCGGTGTCGTGACCGCGCCGCTGACCATCCCCGCCAACGTCACCGGCCTGGCGCTGCTGCAGTGCCGGATGGTCGCCGGCATCGCGCACCTGCGCGGCTACGAGCTGGACGACCCCAAGGTGCGCAACGCGATCCTGGTCACGATCCTCGGCGAGGACACCGTCGAGGAGCTGGTGAAGGCCAACAAGCTGCCCGCGCCGCCGATGGCGCTGGCCACGGCACCGGTGCACGACGAGACGCTGGACGCCACGGTCTCCCGCGAGGTCGCCAACTCGATCATCAGCCGGATCACCGGCAAGCGCCTCGCGATCAGCGTGAGCCGCCGGGTGCCGATCGTCGGCGGCGTCGTGGGCGCCGGCGCCGACGGCTACGCCACCTGGAAGATCGGGCGCTACGCCGACCGCGAGCTCCTGCCGCGCGCCGCGCGGTAGACCCGCATCGACACCCGGCCCACGCGCGAGCCCTCGAGCCCGCGCACGATCCGCTCACGGTGCAGGTAGGACGGCCGGAGGTAGGACCGCGCGAGCGCCTCGTGGACGTCGGTGAGCTGCCGGCGCAGGTCGTCCTCGACCTCGCGGGCCCGGGCCTGCTCGGCGGCCCGGTCCTCACGCTCGCGCACCTGCTCCTGCAGCACCGCCCCGATGGTGGCCAGCGCGGCGTCCGCGACGTCGGCCTCGTCGGGACGGTCGGGGTCGGCGAAGTCCTCGGCCGCGACCGTGGGCTGGGAGAGCAGGTCGTCGAGGTCGCCCACGACGTCGTACCCGCGGTCGCGGACCTCGGCGACCCATCGCGACTGGAGCTCGTGCAACCAGTCGTGCAGGTCCGGGGGGACCGCCAGGCGCGGCGAGTCGCGGCGCGGGGAGAGGGTCTGGTGCGCCACCAGCTCGCGGACGAGCGTCCGGTAGTGAGCCGGGGGGACCCGCTTGTTGGTGCTCGCGTTGATCCGCCGCAGGAGCGCGGTCTCGGGCACGCCCATCGAGGGGTTGGAGCGCGTGGTGTCCAGCTCGAGGTCGAGGCCGTCGAGGCCGAAGGCCGAGGAGAACCGTTGCCACAGCAGGTCGGGATCGCCGCCGGGCGGCGGCACCGTGATCAGGTGCACCCGCTCGGGCGGGACGAGCGCGCCCCACCGGTCGAGGATGTCGGGGATCTCCTGCACCGCCCAGAACCAGCTGCCGATCCGGCTGGAGCGCTCCGGGTCGCGCAGCCTGGCCAGGAAGCGCTCGTAGGTCAGCGTGCTGCGGTGCTTGACGTTCTCCTGCCACTCCGCCGGGACCTGGCGGACCAGGTCGCGCCCGGACAGCAGGAGGTGGATCTCCGCGGGCTCGCCGCCGGGCTCGTCGAAGGAGGCCAGCGCCTCGGCGGCCTGGGTGGCGCTGGCCCGCGCCAGGATCTCGTGGCTGACGATCGCGGTGCCGTGGTGCGCGCGCACCTGGGCCGCGAGCTCGTCCCAACGACCGAGGGCCTCCTGCTCCAGGCCGCCCCAGGGCAGCCGCATCAGGTCCAGCGCGGCGAGGAAGTGGGCGTCGAAACGGTCGGCGGGGTAGAGCACGTCGTGCTCCAGGAGGAGCTCTCGGTTCCGGAACAGCACGTCCTGGAGGTAGGACGTCCCGGTCTTGGGAGTGCCGACGTGCACCAGCACCCGACGCGTCATGCTCGCTCCCCTCCGTGCTCGGATCCGTGACCGGCCCGGTCGTCCCCGCCGCCCGGCACCAGACCCTGGGCCAGTAGCGACACGGCGATCTCGAGCACGCGCTCGGGATCCGGCACGTCACGACCGGGTGGGTCCGGCACGACCCCGGGTCGGCCTGGAAGCAGGTCGTCGACGTCGCCGGCGACAGCGTAGCCAGCCCGGAGCACGCGGCGGCGCTGCCGGACGGCGCGGCGCGCCGCCCACTCGGCGTGCTCGGCCGGCACCCGGGGCAGGGGTCCCGAGGCCGGGGCGGTCGACCCGGGCCGCGCGGACCGCACCGCGAGGGCGGGGAGCAGCCGTTCGCGCAGCAGTGCTGCGTGCTCGTGCGGAGGGGCCACCACCGCCAGGGCCACCCGGACGCGCCGGGCGAGCTCGACCGCGTCGCCACCCGGACCGCGGGCGCCCCACGGACCGAGGGCGGTGTCCGGGTCCAGCCGGCGCACGCCCGTGAGCCGACCGAGCGCGGCCGGGTCGGTGACGACGACGACCCGCGCCGCACCCACCCGCGAGGCCCACGCCTCGGCCTGGCCGGCCACGTCGGCTCCGGGCGGCAGGGCACCACCGGCCCGGGCCGCGATCCAGTCCGGCCACCTCGGCGCACCCTCGTGCAGCACCCGGTGGGCCCAGGTGCGGGCGAGCAGGTCCGGCACCGACCCGCCGAGGACGAGGACCCGGGGCCGCCGCCCGCCGGGGGGGCGGCCGCGGCGGCGCAGCTCCTCGCGGACCCGCGCCGCGAGCCACGGGTCGCCGACGACCCGGTAGCCGCCGCCCGCGGCCCGCCGCAGCCGGGAGGCGCGGGTCGGGGGAGCGGTCACCGGGCGGGTGACCGGGGCACCGGGCAGCGCGTCGGCCAGCAGCAGCACCGCGACCCGCAGCAGCTCGTCGGTCGGCACCTCGGCCGGGTCGAGCGGGAGGGGGCCGAAGCTCGTGCGCGGTCCCCCGGGCAGCGGCAGGTCGGCACGGCCGCGGTCGAGCCCACTGGCGAGCAGGACCCGGTCGCGCGCGGCGACGGGCAGGTCGCCGGCGGCGTTGACCCGGCGCAGCAGCTCCAGCTGCTGGGCGCCCGGGAGCACCCGGGGCCCGGTCGTGGCCGGGCCGTCGGTGCTGCCGACCTGCGCCGACCAGCCGGTCCACGGCGCGGCGCCCCCGTCGCGCAGGTGGGCCACCCAGGACCAGGCCCGGATCGCAGCCGGGTCGCTCACCTGGTCCGGATCCGGCGGGCCGCCTCGGCGCGGACCCGCCCGGGCAACGAGCGCTCCGGCATCGGACGGCGGGCGGCCTCCTCGGTCATGGCCTCGAGCGCCCGCATCGCCACCCGGAGCCGCCACTTGCGCGACGTCGCGTCAGGGTCGTTCCAGTCCTCCTCGGCGACCGGGCGCGACTCGAGCTCGTCGAGGTCGCCGACGACGTCGATGCCGGCGGCCTCCACCCAGGTCCGCCAGCGCACGGTCTCCTCCTGCGCCCAGTCGAGCAGGGCCGGGGGCATGCGTACCGGCGGGGAGAGGCTGCTGCCGCTGACGAGGCTGTCCTCGGCGAGCAGGTTGCGGATCAGGTAGTCGTAGTCCGGTCCGCGGCGCACCTTGCGGTCCAGCGCCTCGTTGAGCGACCGCACCACCTCGGTCTCGGCAGCCCCCATGGAGGCGTTGCGGCGGTCGCTGGGCCGCGGCGCCCAGGCCGGGTCGATGCCGGTGACCGCGCAGAAGCGGGTCCAGAGCAGGTCACCGGGGGTGCCGCTGGGCGGCACCGTGACCAGGTGGACCCGCTCGGGCGGCAACCCCTCGGACCAGCGGCCGAGCGCCGTGGGCAGGTCGAAGGCGTGGGCGAACCACGCCGAACGGCGACGGAACTTCTTCACGAACAGGGCGTAGGACCACGTGCGGCCCTGCTTGATGCTCTCCTGCCACGCGGCGGGCACCTGCCGACCGAGGTCGCGCGCGGTGTAGACCACGTGCAGCTCGGAGCCGTCGGCGGTCAGGTCGCGCTTGGCGCGGGCCACCGCCTCGGCCTTGGCCGGGGCGAGGATCTCGTGGCTGACCACGACGGTGCCGCTGGTGGCGCGCACCTTCTTGACCAGCGCCTCCCAGGCGCCCTCGGCGTGGCCGGGCGCGCCGCCCCAGTCCTGGCCGAGCAGGTCCAGGGCCGCTCGGAACTGGAACAGGGCGGGGCTGACCAGCCGGGAGCCGGTCGGCACGTGCACGCCGTGCCGGGCCAGGGACCGCGCGTTGAGCGTCAGGCGGTCCTGAAGGTAGGTGGTGCCGGTCTTGGGTGCCCCGACGTGGAGGAAGACGCGACGCGGGGCGGTTCGGCTCACGTCCGCGATTGTGCCGTACCGCTCCCGAGCGCCCGCACCACGGCCGACGGGCTAGGCCGTCCGAGCTCCCCGGCCATCCAGGTCGACGTCGCCACGAGCGAGGCGAGGTCGACGCCGTGCCCCACGCCGAGGCCGTCGAGCAGCCACACGAGGTCCTCGGTGGCGAGGTTGCCCGTGGCGCTTCCGGCGTACGGGCAGCCGCCGAGGCCGCCGGCGGAGGCGTCGAAGGTGGTGATCCCGGCCCGCAGCCCGGCCTGCACGTTCGACAGCGCCTGGCCGTAGGTGTCGTGGAAGTGCAGCGCCAGCCGCTCCGGGCCGATCCCGGCGTCGTCGAAGGCCTCCACCAGGGCGACCACGTGGCCGGCGGTGCCGACCCCGATGGTGTCGCCGAGGCTGAGCTGGGAGGCGCCGAGGTCGAGCAGCCGGCGGCCGGCGTCGACGACCTGGGCCAGTGGCACCGGCCCCTCCCAGGGGTCGCCGAAGCACATCGAGACGTACGCGCGGACGTCCGCGCCGGCCGCCAGCGCACGGTCGACGACCGGCGCGAACATGGCGTGCTGCTCGTCCAGCCCGCGGTTGAGGTTCTTGCGCGCGAAGGTCTCGGTGGCGGAACCGAACACCGCCACGTGACGCATCCCGAGCTCGAGCGCCCGGTCGAGCCCCCGCTCGTTGGGCACCAGGACCGGCAGCGCGCGCGCCTGGTCGCCCAGGTCGTCGACCAGGGACCCGACCAGGTCGGCGGCGTCGGCCAGCTGGGGCACCCAGCGGGGGTGCACGAAGCTGGTCGCCTCGACCACGGGCAGCCCGGCGTCGAGCAGCCGGCGCACGAAC
>JBBSKO010000140.1:0-6221 GCA_038256225.1 Propionibacteriales bacterium
CACACGTTCGCCTCCGGCCTCACCGCACGGTCCACCGTCCCGCCGGTCGCTCAGCGGGCCGGGACGGGCCGTTCCAGCACCAGCGCCGACTCGCCGTCGCGGTAGTAGCGCGGCCGGGTGCCGACCTCGACGAAGCCGGCCGCGGCGTAGAACGCACGCGCGCCCTCGTTGTCGGCGCGGACCTCGAGCAGCATCCGTTCGGCGCCGGTGTCGCGGGCCAGCGCGAGCAGCGCGTCGAGCAGCGCCCGGGCCACGCCGCGACGGCGTGCCGGCTCGGCCACCACCAGCCGCTGCAGCTCCGCCACGTCGACGACCAGGCTGCCCGCGACGTAGCCCACGACCTCCCCGTCGACCTCGGCGACCAGGGCGTGCACGGTCGGCAGGGTGCCGCTGACGACCTCCGAGAGGAGCCCGTAGGACCAGGCGTCGTCGCCCAGCCCGGCGTCCTCGAGCGCGGCGACGGCGACCGCGTCGCGCGCCGTGGCCCGGCGTACGCGGGTCCTGTCAGCGGGCGGCGACCCTGCGGCCGTCACGAGGCCGGCTTGCGCGGGCCCGGGGCCACCGCGTCGGGTCGGCGCAGGTAGAGCGGCTCCGGGTCGAGCAGCTCGGCCCGCTCCTCGGCGACCGCGACGGCCAGCCAGCCGGCGGAGGGACGCTCGGGGCCGACCGCGTGCGGGAGGTGCTCGGGGTAGAGCCGTGACCCCTCCCCGACGACCGGGACGTCGGTGGCGACCGCGGCGGGGCGGTCGACGACCGGTCCGGCCAGCCGGGTCCCGTCGGCGTCGTAGGAGGCCAGGTAGACCTCCTTGCGTCGGGCGTCGGTGGCCACGACGAAGGCGTCCTGCACGGCGCCGGTGGCCACCGCCTCGACGGCCAGCACGTCGAGCGTGCACACGCCGTAGACGGGCAGCTCGAGCGCCCAGGCCAGGGTGCGGGCGGTGACCAGGCCGACCCGGAGCCCGGTGAACGGGCCCGGTCCGACCCCCACGGCCACGGCGGTGAGGTCGAAGCGGTCGATGCCGGCACGGGTGAGTGCCTCGGCGACGAGCGGCGCGAGCTGCTCGCCGTGGCGGAGCCGCTCGGTCGAGGCCAGCTCGACGACGACGTCGGCCCCGTCGTGCAGGGCCACCGTGACCAGACCGGTGGCGGTGTCGAGAGCGAGGAGCACCAGCGCAGGCTACCGAGCGCTACCGGGCGGTGCCGGGCTGGTCGGGGGCCGGCGGCTGGAGCGGCAGCCGCGCCAGGAACGTCCAGCGGGGTCCGTACCCCTGGATCCGGACCACGCGGGGGTCCAGCGGCTCGTCCTCGTCGTCCTCGTCGTCGCCGGTGCCCGCGGCGGCGATCCCCTCCCCCGGGTCCGGGCGGTCGGCCGGGGTGGTGCCGGGAGCGGTGTCGGAGCGCTCGATGCGGACCTCGAGGCGGGACTCGGCGAGCTGCTCGACCACGCCGCTGCCCCACTCGACGACGGTGACGGCCTCCTCGACCGCGGTGTCGAGGTCCAGGTCGTCCAGCTCGTCGAGGCCGTCGAGGCGGTAGGCGTCGACGTGCACCAGCGGCGGTCCGTCGGCGGTGGGCGGGTGCACCCGCGAGATCACGAAGGTGGGCGAGGTGACGGCGCCGCGGACGCCCAGGCCCTCCCCCAGGCCCTGGGTGAAGGTGGTCTTGCCGGCGCCGAGGCCGCCGGAGAGCACGACGAGGTCGCCCGGCTCGAGGCGCTCGGCCAGCACCCGGCCGATGGTGCGCATCTCCCCCGCGGTGGCCGCGTCGTAGGCCTGCGGCAACGAGCGGACCATCTCGACGTACGGCGGGTGCCGGTCGATCTCCGCGAACCCCTGGCGGGCCCAGAAGCCGACGGTCTGCGGCAGCTCCTCGCGCGCGAAGACGCCGAGGCCCCGCCGGCCCGCGGCGGCCTCGGCGGCGGCGGTGATCAGCGCCCCGGCGACGCCGCGCCCCTGGACGCCGGGGACCACCCCGAAGCGGCGCAGCCAGACGATGCCCTCGTGGTCCGGGTCCAGGATCAGCGCCCCCACGGGCTCGCCGTCGAGGCGGGCCACGATGCCGCCGTGCGCCCGGAGCCGGGCCTCGATGGTGTCGAGGGTCTCGACCAGCGCGTCGGCCGGCGGGTCGAGCACGGGCCGGTCGGCGAACGCCGACCGGACGACGCCGAGCACGACCGAGGCCCACTCCGGGCCAACCGTCTCGGTGGTCACCACGCCCGGGGCGTCACCGGTGTCGGGGTCCCCGCTCACGAGGCGAGCCGTTCCCCGGCGCGCTCGAGCAGGTCGTCGATGGCCGCGGTGACCTCGGCGTGGCGCTCCAGCAGGACGAGGTGCCCGGCGCCCTCGAGCTCGACCAGGCGCGAGCCGGGGATCCGCTGGTGCAGCTTGCGGCTGTGGCCGATCGAGGTGAGACGGTCCGCGGTGCCGCAGACGACGACCGTCGGCACCCGGGCCAGCACGCCCACCGCGCCGAACTCGTCGAAGTCGCGGAAGCTGGGGAAGAAGTCGCTGACCACCTCGAACGGCGTCGCGGCCAGCATCCGGTCGACGAAGTCGACGTACGAGGCCGGCATCGGGTCGCCGAAGGCGAGCACGTCGGTGCCGACGCGGGCCACGATCTTGCCGAGCCGGCGCACCGAGTCGACTGCGCGGTGGCCCAGGCGCAGGGTGCTGACCGCGGTGCCGGTCAGCTCGCCGGACAACCGCGCCGGCAGCAGCGGCAGCAGGATGCGGCCGGGGTCGATCCCCCCGGCGGTGGTCGCCACCAGGGCGACCCCCACCACGCGCCCCTCGAGCAGCGCGGGGTGTGTGACCAGCAGGGAGATCACGCTCATCCCGCCCATCGAGTGACCCACCAGGACGACCGGACCGTCCGGCACGACCTCGTCCAGCACCCGCAGCAGGTCCCGGCCGAGCTGCCCGATGGTGGCGTGCTCCCGGGACGACCGGCCGGAGCGGCCGTGGCTGCGCTGGTCGTAGAGCACCGTGCGCAACCGGCCCCGGTAGGCCGCGCGCTGGAAGTGCCAGCAGTCGAGCTGCAGGCAGTAGCCGTGGACCAGCACCACGGTCGGGGTCGTGCCGGCTCCTGCGCGCGGGGTGACCTCGTCGACCTCGACGTGCAGCGGCACCCCGTCGTCGGCGACCACCGTGACGGGACGCGAGCGGAGCCGGCCGAAGGTCGGCGTGCCGTCCGGGCCGTACGCCGCCTGCTCGTCGTCGCGGTGCTCCTCGTCCTCGGCGCTGGGTCGGCGTCGGCCGATCGAGCGGGCCTGGTGGACCACGCCGAAGGCGGTGCCGGCCGCGGCCAGGCCGAGCCCGCCGGCGACGGCGCCGATCACACGTCCGCGGCTCATGCCGGGGCCTCCTGGGGGTCGGTGTCGCTGTCGGTGTGGCGGCGCGGCATGCGGCCGCCGATCCGGGTCACGATCTCGTAGCTGATGGTGCCGCACGCCTCGGCCCACTCCTGCGCGGTCGGGCGGCCCTCGCCGGGCGGGCCGAACAGGACGACCTCGTCACCGGCGCTGACGTCGTCGTCGCCGAGGTCGACCATGACCTGGTCCATGCAGACGCGCCCGCGGATCGGGCGGCGACGACCGCCGACCGCGACCTCGGCCGCCGGCCCCGTGGGACCGGTCGCGGCGTGGCACGGGACGCCCTCGCCGTACCCGGCCGGGACCAGCGCCAGCGTGGTCGGCGCGGGGGCGACCCAGGTGTGGCCGTAGGAGACGCCGTCACCGGGCCCGACCCGCTTGAGCAGGGCGACCCGGGCGCGCACCGTCATCGCCGGACACAGGTCGGTGCCGTGGGGCACCCCCGGCGCGGGGTCGAGACCGTAGACCGCCAGCCCGCAGCGGACCGCGTCGTAGCGCGCACGCGGCCGGGTCAGGGTGGCCGCGGAGTTGGCGAGGTGGCGCAGCTCGGGACGCAGCCCGATGTCCGCGGCCAGGGCCAGGGCGCGCTCGAAGGCGTCCTGCTGGGCGTCGTTGGCGGGGTGGTCGGGCTCGTCGGCGCAGGCCAGGTGGGACCACAGGCCGACGACCCGCCAGCTGCCGTCCTGCTCGCCGGCGCGGGCACGGGCCAGGAACAGCACCCAGTCGGCCTCGGCGGCGCCGCCGCGGGACAGCCCGGTGTCGACCTTGAGGTGGACCCGCGCCGGCGGTGCGTCGACACCGGCGCGGCGCACGGCGTCCGCGAGCTCGTCGAGGGCGTCGACCGAGTAGGCGCTGACGTCGATGCCGGCGGCCAGCGCCGGCGCGAGGTCCTCCCCGGGGGCGCTGAGCCAGCACAGCAGCGGGCCGGTGTCGCCGGCGGCACGCAGGGCGAGCGCCTCGTCGGGCGTCGCGGTCGCCAGCCACTCGGCGCCGGCCGCACGCGCCGCGCGGGCGACGGGTGCCATCCCGTGGCCGTAGCCGTCGGCCTTGACCACCGCGATCAGCGGCACGCCGGCGGTCTCCCGCAGCACGCGGACGTTGTGCCGCACCGCGGCGAGGTCGACCACGATCTCCGCGCGGGGTGCGGGCCGATCGGTGGAGGACCTGCTCATGACCGACCATCCTTCCACCGTCGTCAGGGTGTCGGGCTGCCGCCCCGCGGCGCGGCACGCAGCAGGTCGCGGACCACCCCGGGCAGCGCGCCCGCGACGGCGCTCGCGGTGAGGGGGCCACCGTCCGCGGCGGTGGTGGCCGCGGCCCCGTGCAGCCAGCTGCCCACCGACGCCGCGTCGTACGGCTCCAGGCCCGCGGCGAGCAGCGCCCCGACGAGACCGCCGAGGACGTCGCCGGCACCGGCCGTGGCCAGCCAGGGGGTCCCGGTGGTGGTGACCCGGACCGGGCGGTCGGGGGCGGCGACCAGGGTGTGCCGGCCCTTGAGCAGGACGGTGCAGCGGTAGCGGTCCACCGCCGCCCGGACGTGGTGGAGCGGGCGCGCCTCGACGTCCTCCCGGTCGACGTCGAGCATCCGGGCCAGCTCGCCGGCGTGCGGCGTCAGCACCGCGTGGCCGGGGGCCGGGGCGCTCAGGTGGACCAGCGCGTCGGCGTCGACCACCAGCGGCACGTCGTCGGCCAGCGCCTCGGCCAGGGTGCCGGCGGCACCGTCGCCGCTCCCGCTGCCGACCACCCAGGCCTGCACCCGGCCGGCGCCGACGACCTCGGGGTGCGCCCCGCGGACGCGGTCGCCCACCAGGTCGTCGCCGACGTAGCGGACCATGCCGACCAGGCCGGTCGCGGCGCCCATGACGCTGAGCAGGCCGGCCCCGGGGTAGGTGGCCGAGCCGGCGCGGACGCCGACCACGCCGCGCGAGTACTTGTGGTCCTGCGGGCCGGGCACGGGCAGCAGCGCGGCCACGTCGTCGGGCTGCAGCGCCTCGACCGCAGGCGCCGGCAGGTCGAGGCCGAGGTCGACCAGGTGCACCGGGCCGCACGCCAGGGCGGCGGGGTCGAGGAGGTGGCACGGCTTGTGCGTGCCGAAGGTGACGGTCAGCGCGGCCGCCACGTGGGCACCGTCGACCTCACCGGTGTCGACGTCCACGCCGGACGGGGTGTCGACCGCGACGACCGGCACCCCGGCGTACCGCCGCAGCTCGACGGCCGCGTCCGGCCGCAGCCCGGGCCGCCCCCCGATCCCGACGATCCCGTCCAGGACGACGTCGGGCCGGTGGGCGCTGCCGCGCGCCACCGTGCGCCCCCCGGCGGCGCGCAGGGCGGCGAGACCCTCGGTGTGCGCGCGGTCGGCCAGCAGCACGGCCTCGACCGCGCACCCGCGCGCCGCCAGCCGCGCCCCCGCCCACAACGCGTCCCCGCCGTTGTCGCCGCCGCCGACGAGCAGCAGGACGCGACGCCCGTACGCCGGCTGCTCCCCCGCCGGCCCGGCCAACAGGCCCAGCACCGCGTGCGCCAGCCCGGCCGCGGCCTGCTGCATCAGCGCCCCCTCGGGCACCCGCGCCATCAGCGCCCCCTCGGCCGCCCTGACCTGCTCCACCGTGTGCGCGCGCCTCATCCCGCCACGCTAGCGGGGCACCGCCGCCCGCCGCCCCGGACACCGGTGGGGGTCGTGTGCCTGTGGACGGTCCTGAAACCGTCCACAGGCGCACGACCCCGCGCGCTCGTCCCCAGGGCACATGCTGGCGCCGGCTCCGCGGGACGCTCCCGCCGACAGTGGACCCGTGCACCCCGAGCCCCGGCCCCGCGGCGAGCAGCACCGCGCCGTGCGGGCCGTCATCGAGCG
>JBBSKO010000141.1:0-6212 GCA_038256225.1 Propionibacteriales bacterium
GATCGTCCCGGCCGTCGACCTGGTCGCCGGCCTCGACCGCGCCAACCCGCCCGACGACGTGATCGAGGCGCTCGAGCAGGACCGCTACTACCGCTGGGTGACCTACCTGTTCCTGCCGGTGCAGTACGCCGGGTTCGTCGGTGCCGCCTACCTCGTCGCCCGCGGCGACCCGCTGGGGATCGGCGGTGACCTGACCCCGGTCGAGCAGCTGGGCCTGGCCGCCACCATCGGCTGCATCGGCGGGATCGGGATCAACACCGCCCACGAGCTCGGCCACAAGCGGGAGGCCCACGAGCGCTGGCTCTCCAAGATCGCCCTGGCGCAGAGCTTCTACGGCCACTTCTACATCGAGCACAACCGCGGCCACCACGTCCGCGTCGCCACGACCGAGGACCCGGCCAGCAGCCGGATCGGCGAGTCGTTCTACGCCTTCTGGCCCCGCACCGTGCTGGGCTCGCTGCGCTCGGCCTGGCGCCTGGAGCAGAAGCGGTACGCCCGCCGCGACCAGCACCCGTACCGGCCCGACAACGACGTGCTCAACGCGTGGGTCATGTCGGCGGTGCTGTGGGGCGCCCTCGCGGTCTGGCTCGGCCCGGTCCTCGTGCCCTTCCTGGTCGTCCAGGCGCTGATCGGGGTCAGCCTGCTCGAGGTCGTGAACTACATGGAGCACTACGGGATGCGGCGCCAGACGGTGGGCACCGGGGACCGCCGGCGCTACGAGCGGGTCGACCCGTCGCACTCGTGGAACTCTAACAACGTGGCCACCAACGTGCTGCTCTACCACCTGCAGCGCCACAGCGACCACCACGCCAACCCCACCCGGCGCTACCAGACGCTGCGCGACTTCGAGGAGTCTCCGGTGCTGCCGACGGGGTACGCCGGGATGATCCTGATCGCCCTCGTGCCGCCGCTGTGGCGCCGGGTGATGGACCCCCGGGTGGTCGCCCACGTCGGCGGCGACGTCACCCGCGCCAACATCCACCCGCCCCGCCGCGAGCGGGTGCTCGCCGCGTGGCCCGCCCCGGCCGCGCGCGAGGCCGACCAGCCGCTCGAGGACGCCGCCGACCCCGCGACGACCACTGCGACGACCACTGCGACGACCTCTGCCGCCGGCCCCGCGGACGAGGTGCTGGCGGCGCGCTGCCCCGGGTGCGGCTACACCTACGAGGTCGAGGTCGGCAACGAGCTCGAGGGCTTCGCGGCCGGCACCTCCTGGGCCGACGTCCCCGACGCGTGGTGCTGCCCGGACTGCGGGGTCCGTGAGAAGGTCGACTTCGTCCCGATGACCGGGAGCGACGCCTGATGAGGGTCGTGGCGGACCGCGACACCTGCGAGGGGCTCGGCATGTGCGAGGCGATGAGCGAGCTGTTCGAGGTCGGCGACGACGGCTACGTCGTGGTCCACGACGAGCAGCCCCCGGAGTCCGCGCGCGCCGACGTGCGGGCCGCGGTGGACGCCTGCCCGGTCCTGGCCCTGCGGCTCGAGGGCTGAGGCGTGCGCGCCGGCGGCCGCCTGGTCGTGATCGGTGCCGGGCTGGCCGGGCTGAGGGCCGTCGAGACGGCCCGCCGCGAGGGTCACACCGGCGAGCTGGTGCTCCTCGGGGCCGAGGAGCGGGCGCCGTACGACCGGCCGCCGCTGAGCAAGGCGGCGCTCGCCCCCGGTGCCGCCGAGCCCGTCCCCTTCCGCACCGCGGAGGAGCTGCGGGACGACCTCGGGGTCGACCTGCGGCTGGGGGTGGAGGCCACCGGTCTCGACACCGCCGCACGTGAGGTGCTCGTCCGCGACGAACGGCTGGCGTACGACGCCCTGGTCGTCGCCTCCGGCGCCCGCCCGCGGCCCGTCCCCGGCGACCACCTCAGGGGCGTGACCCACCTCCGCACGGCCGACGACGCCGCGGTCGTCCGGCGGGCGCTGGACGCCGGTGCGCGCACGGTCGTGGTCGGCGCCGGGTTCATCGGCTCCGAGGTCGCCTCCGCCGCCCGTGCCCGCGGGCTCGAGGTGACCGTGGTCGAGGCGGCCGACGTGCCGCTGCAGCGCTCGCTCGGGCCCGAGGTCGGCAGGCTCGTGACCCGGCTGCACCGCGACGCGGGCGTCGACCTGCGCCTGGGCTCGGGCGTCGCCGGGCTCACCGAGGTCGCCGGCCACGTGCGGGGCCTCACCCTGGAGGACGGCACGCACCTGGCCGCCGACCTGGTGGTGCTCGGCGTCGGCGTCGCCCCGGCGACCGGCTGGCTCGAGGGCAGTGGCGTCGACCTGCACCTCCTCGACCGCGGCGTCGTGTGCGACGACACCCTGGCCACGAGCGCCCCCGGGGTGTGGGCGGCGGGCGACGTCGCGCACGCGCCCCACCCCCTGGTCGGCGGGGACCTGCTGCGGGTCGAGCACTGGACCAGCGCCGCCGAGCAGGGTGCGGCGGCCGCCCGTCACGCGCTCGACCCGGCCTCCGCGGAGCCGCTCGCCCCGGTGCCGTACGTCTGGTCCGACCTCTTCGGGCACCGCCTCCAGGTCGTCGGCACCTCCGTGGCCGACGGGGTGGTGGTCCTCGACGCCGACGACGGCGGCGTCTCCGGGACCGCGGCGCTCTGGCACCGGGGGGAGCAGGTGGTCGGGGCGCTGGTCGTCGACCGTCCGCGGGTGGTGATGAAGCTGCGCCGCCGGATCGCCGACGCCGGGTCGTTCGACGAGGCGCTGCACGCAGCCCGGGAGCTCCTCGGGCGCGCCGGGACCTAAAGTGGGGCGGTGACCTCCACCGCCCGACCGCACCAGGCCGTCGCCACCCGCGACCGGATCCTCGCCGCGGCCGTGGACCTCACCTCGCGCGCGGGGTGGGCGAAGGTGACGATGGCGCGGCTGGCCGACGAGGTCGGGGTCAGCCGGCAGACGGTCTACAACGAGATCGGCACGAAGAACGCGCTGGCCGAGGCGATGGTCCAGCGCGAGCTGGAGGCGTTCCTCTCGGTGGTCGGCACGTCGTTCGACGAGCACCCCGACGACCTGCAGGCCGCCGTCGTGGCGGCCTCGCGCGGCGTGCTCGACCGGGCCCAGGGCAACCCCCTGCTGCACGCCGTGGCCTCGGCCACGCACGGCGCCGACACCGAGCTGCTGCCCCTGCTGACCACCCACGCCGGCTCCCTGCTGGCCGTGGCCAAGGTGGTGGTCGCCGAGCGGGTCGCGTCCTACGACGTCCCGCTGGCCTCCCACGACGTCGACGCCGCCATCGACATGGTGGTCCGGGTCGTGCTCAGCCACGTGATGCAGCCCAGCGGCCCCCCGGCGCAGACCGCCACCGACATCGGCTGGGTCGCCACGCGCGTGCTCCGCGGCTGAGCCCGCGGCGGCGTCAGCCGACGACGCCGGCACCCTCGAGGATCAGCAGCACGCCGAACAGGGCGAACAGCGTCGCGGCGCCGTAGGTGATCGCCTTCTCGGGCAGCTTCCTGCCGAGCATGGCGCCGACCACGATCGCCAGCGCGTCGGCGGCGACCATGCCGACGGTGCTGCCGATCCAGGTGCCGAACCAGCCGTTCTGGGTGGCCAGGGTGATCGTCGCGAGCATCGTCTTGTCGCCGAGCTCGGCGAGGAAGAACGCGACGCCGACGGCGAAGATCGCCTTGCCGGTGGAGCGCCGGGCCTTGTCGGCCTCGTCGTCGGTGAGCTCGTCGCCGCGCAGCGTCCAGGCCGCGAAGCCCAGGAAGGCGATGCCGGCGACGATCGCGATCACGTCCTGCTGCTCGGCGAAGGCGTCGCCGATCCAGAAGCCGATCCCGACCGAGGCGAGGTGCACGACGGCGGTGGCCACGGTGATGCCCAGGAGGACGTCCCGGGCGCGGTAGCGGCTGGCGAAGGTCATCGCCATCAGCTGGCTCTTGTCACCGAGCTCGGCGACGAAGATGACGGCGGTGCTGAGCAGGAAGGCTTCCACGGGGATCTCCTCGGCCCGGGAGGGCCAGGTCAGGGCCCGGCCGAGCACGTGGTCCGAGGGACGGAGACGTCTTCGACCGGGCGCATCAGGGTTCGGTGCACTGGTCGAAGGTCTCGTCCGCCCGGCTGAGCCGGGCCTGCCGCACCGGACCGTGAGGTCAGTGTGTCGATGCGACTGTTGAGGACTACTCCCCTTCGGGGCCAAGGATGACGCACCGGTGGGGGCCACGTCCACCCGGCTCCCCGGCGTTCGGTGAACGGGTGTTGCTCCTCACGTCTACGCTCCACCAGGGAGGGATGAAGATGCGTCGAGGTGTGGCCCGGCTCGCCGGGGGTCTGGCGGTGGCCGCCGTGCTGACGGCCTGCGCCGGCGACCCCTCCGGGACCGCCGAGGACCCGTCGACGGGCACGAGCCCGGTGGCCGAGGCCTCCGACGCGGCCCCGCAGGCCGCCCCCGAGGCGTCCGCCGAGGACGGGACCGGAGTCGGGTCCGGACGCTCCGCGGACCGCGAGGACCGGCAGGACGCCGGCGGTGTCGTGGTCGCCGACCCCGAGCACGCGGTCGAGCCGCCCGGCCCGCGCGGTCGCGACGAGGCGATCGCCCCGCCCGACATGCTGCTGTTCAACGCCGACGAGCCGCTGGCCGACGAGGTCGTCGAGGAGATCGCCGCGGTCGACGGCGTCGACGAGGTCTCGCGCCTCTCGATGGCCCAGGTCTCGCTCGAGGAGCGCGTCTACACGGTCGCGGCGGTCGACTCGGCGACGTACCGGCTCTTCACGCCGCCCGAGAGCGCGCTCTTCCAGGAGCAGTGGGACCGGGTCGCGGGCGGCGAGGTCGCGCTGACCACCACCAGCGAGAAGTCGCTCCCGGTCGACGGCGACGGCTACCTCCAGCTCGCGCTCGGCGAGGACGACGCCGAGGAGATCCACGTCGGCGCGATCGCGCCGCAGATCGACCAGGTCGACGCCGTCGTGAACACCTCGTGGGGCGAGGAGCTCGGCATCCCGGCCGGCAACGCGCTGCTGGTGCGCACCGGCCAGAAGGCCCCGCAGGCCCTCCGCCCCGAGATCGCGAGGATCCTCGGTGACCAGGCCACCATCCAGGACATGGACGTCGTCGCGCGCGAGGGCCTCGACACCGACGCCACGCAGCAGGCGTTCCTCGTCGGTGGCGTGGCGGAGGCGGTCGGCACCTTCCGCTACACCGTCGCCGGCGGCCAGGTCGTCCCCGAGCAGGCCTGGGAGAGCGAGTACATCAGCACCGAGGAGGTCCCGATCCTCGGCACGGTCACCTGCAACGCCGCGATGATGCCGCAGCTGCGCGCCGCGCTGGAGGAGATCACGCTGGCCGGTCTGGCCGACACGATCAACCCCGGCGAGTACGCCGGCTGCTACTACCCGCGGTTCATCGCCGGCAGCACCACGCTGTCGAACCACTCCTTCGGCACCGCCTTCGACCTCAACGTGCCGGGCAACCTGCGCGGCACCGTCGGGGAGATGGACCGCGGCGTGGTCGCGATCTTCAAGCGCTGGGGCTTCGCCTGGGGCGGCGACTGGAGCTACACCGACCCGATGCACTTCGAGATGGAGAGCCTGGTCGAGCCCCGCTGACCCTCACCGGTCGTCGGGTCGCTCCAGCAGCACGTCCCGCACGACCGCCGCGACCCGTGCCATCAACCGCCGCGCCCGGTCGGGGTCGTGGGACCAGAAGTAGTGGTCCGCGCCCGGCGTGACGTCGTGCAGGAGCACCGGGACGTCGGCCTCGGCCAGCCGCTGGGCGTAGAGGTCGCCGTCGGCGCGCAACGAGTCCCGCTCGGCGGTCATCACCACCGCGGGCGGCAGCCCGCGCAGGTCCGGCGCCAGCACCGGGGAGGCGTACGGCTCCGTCCGGCGGGCCGGGTCGGGGAAGTAGACGCGGCGCACCAGCGCGCGCAGCGACGGCGAGATCATCCGGTCCGCGCCGGGGTTGCCCTCCGGCACGTCGGTGGCCAGGTCGAGCGCTGGGACGCCGAGCACCTGCAGCAGCGGGCGCACGGTGCCGTCGTCGCGGGCCATCAGGCAGGCCGCGGCGGCCATCCCGCCGCCCGACGAGAGGCCGCCGACGGCAAGCCGGGTGCCGTCGACCCCGAGGGAGGTGCCGTGCCCGGACTGCGGGCCGTCCAGCCAGGCCAGGACGTCGTGCGCCTGCTCCTGCGCGACCGGGTAGCGCACGTACGGGCCGGTGCGGAAGTCGACGTTGACCACCGCGACCCCGGCCTCGGCGACCAGGTAGCGGCACCAGAAGTCGTCCA
>JBBSKO010000142.1:0-6190 GCA_038256225.1 Propionibacteriales bacterium
CTGGCCGGGGAGCTCCAGCGACGTCAGGAGGTGCTCCGCGCCACGGGGCCCTTCGCCTCCCGGCACGACCTCGAGGTCGCCCGCACCGCCTCCTCCGACCCGGCCTCGCTGCCCCGGCTGCCCTCGCTGCTCGTGGTGGTCGACGAGTTCTCCGAGCTGCTCGCGGCCGAGCCGGCCTTCGTCGACCTCTTCGGGGCGATCGGTCGGCTGGGCCGTTCGCTGGGCGTGCACCTGCTGCTGGCCTCGCAGCGGCTCGACGAGGGCCGCCTGCGCGGGCTCGAGTCGCACCTGTCCTACCGCGTCGCCCTGCGCACCTTCAACGCCGCCGAGTCCCGCGCCGTGCTGGGCGTGCCGGACGCGGCGTCGCTGCCGGCCGTGCCCGGCGCCGGCTACCTGCGGACCGGGCCGGAGACGCCGGTGCGCTTCACCGGGGCGTACGTCTCGGGTCCGGTCACCGTCGGGCCTCCCCGCGCGGCGCCCGCGCCCGTGGTCCTGCCCTTCGACGGGCCGTTCGGCGGGCCGGCGGTCGCGGCCACGCCCGACTCCCCGGACCCTGGTGCGGGCCCGGCGCCCCAGGCCGGGCCCACGTTGCTCGAGTCCGTCGTGGACCGGCTGACCGGGCTCGGCCCGCCCGCGCACCAGGTCTGGCTGCCTCCGCTCGACGCACCGCCCGCCCTCGGCGACCTCCTCCTCGCCCGGCCGGAGGACGCCGGGCCCGCCCTGGTCCCGCTCGGCCTGCTGGACCGCCCGCGCGAGCAGCGTCGTGAGCCCCTGCTCGTCGACCTCGCCGTCGCCGGAGGGCACCTCGTGGTCGTCGGCGGACCCCGCAGCGGCACCAGCACGCTGCTGCGTACCGCGGTGACCGCGCTGGCGCTGACCAGCGACCCGGCGCGCACCCACGTCCACGTCCTGGACCTCGGCGGTGGTGCGCTGACGCCCCTGGCCGCGCTCCCGCACGTGGCTGCCGTGGCCACCCGCACGGAGCCCGACGTGGCCCGGCGCCTCCTCGGGGAGCTGCGGCGCCGCCTGGACGAGCGCGAGGCCGCCGGCGCTCGCGCGTCCTCGCACCCCCGCCTGGTGCTGGTGGTCGACGGGTGGGGGTCGCTGCGCGACGGGGACGGCGCGTGGGAGCAGGACGTGACCGCCCTGGCGGCGCGTGGACCCGGCCTGGGGCTCCACGTCCTGGCGGCGGCGACGCGGTGGGCCGACCTGAGGGCGTCGGCGCGCGACCTGTTCGGCCACCGGGTCGAGCTGCGCCTGGGGGACCCGCTCGACTCCGAGGTCGACCGCCGCGCCGCCGCGCGGGTACCGACCGGTCGGCCCGGGCACGGGCTCGGCCCGAGCGGCCACCGCCTGCTCGCCGCGCTCCCGGTGGCCTCGGCCCGCGAGGTCGGGGTCGCGACCCGGGACGCAGCGGAGGAGGCACTGCGCGACCGTGTCGTCACCGCGTGGCCCGGGGTGGGCGCCCCCGCCCTCCGGCTCCTGCCGACCCGGGTCCCGCTGACGGACGTACGCCGGGCGGCGGGACCGGGGACCGACCGGCTCTGGCTCGGGGTGGACGAGGAACGGCTGGCACCGGTCGGGATCGACCCTGCTAGCGAGCCCCACCTGCTCGTGCTCGGCGACGGCGGGTCCGGGCGCACCGGCGTGCTGCGCACGCTCGCGCTCGAGGTGGCCCGGACCCGTCCGCCGGCGGAGGCACAGGTGCTGGTCCTCGACCCCCGCCGCACGCTGCTCGGCACCGTGCCGGGGCCCCACCTGCTCGACCACGCCGGCGACGAGGAGCGCGCCCGCGCGGCGGTCGCGGACCTCGCCTCCTTCCTGCGCACCCGCCTGCCCGGGCGCGACGTCCACCCCGCCTCGTTGCGACGCCGCGACTGGTGGCGCGGGGCCGAGGTCTGGGTGCTCGTCGACGACCACGAACTGCTCGCGCCCACGTCGCGGACCGCCTCCCCCCTCGACCCCCTGGTCGCGCTGCTGCCCCGGGGTCGTGACGTCGGCCTCCACCTCGTCGTCGCCCGACGCGCCGGCGGGGCGGCCCGCGCCGCGCACGACCCGGTGCTCCAGGGCCTGCGCGACCTCGGTGGCGCCGGGCTGCTGCTGTCGGCGAGCCCGGAGGAGGGCAGCCTCCTCGGGCTGCGACCGGCGTACGCCCCGCCGGGTCGGGCCCGCCTGGTCTCGGCGGCGCGGCCGGCCACCGTGGTCCAGACCGCCTGGACCGACCCACCCCAGGTGTGACCCGCACGACGTCCAGCCCTGCCATCGTTGGATCGTTACAAGAATCCCCCGGTCCGCCACACGCCCGTAACCCGGAGTCAACACCCCGGCGACGAACCCCAGGCATCGTCGGACACGCACCGACGCTCCAGACCCTCACTGCTCACCGTGCAGCGACCGCCCGATCGAATCCCCACACCCCGGGAGACACCATGTCCAGCAGGCCCACCACGCCCGTCACCCCGCTCACCGCGCCGGCCGTCGCCCACGACGACACCGCCGAGTCCCGCGACCAGCGCGTGCTCGACCAGCGGGCCCGGTTCCGCACCCGCCACGCCCGGGCGCTGACCGACCTCATGGGTCAGCGCGACGACCTGCGCGGCGTGCACGCGCTCGCCGACCTGGTCGACGACGCCGTCCGCTGGACCGCCTGACCCACCCCCCGAGGGGCCCACCGACCCGCCAGGCCCGGCCGGGACGCGGGTCGGTGGGCCGGTCACGGTCACGTCGCGCCCGGGGCGCAGCGCCCTTCCAGGGGGGTCGGCCGTGGTTATAGTCACCGCGTGATCTTCAAGCGGGTGGGTGAGGGCAGGCCCTACCCCGACCACGGGCTGACGTCGCGCTCGTGGGCCTCGGTGCCTCCGCGCCAGGTCCGCCTCGACGAGCTGGTGACCATCAAGGACACCTTGCAGCTGGCCACCCTGCTCGACGAGGACTCCACCTTCTACGGCGACCTCTTCGCCCACGTCGTCGCCTGGCGCGACGAGCTGTACCTCGAGGACGGCCTGCACCGTGCGCTCCGCGCCGCGCTGCAGCAGCGCCACGTGCTCCACGCCCGCGTGCACCACCTGGAGGCCTGACCCGTGGGACCCCGTCTGCGCACCGCCCTGACCATGCTCGTGCTCCTCGCCGTGGTGCTCGGCGCCGCGGCATGGGGCTGGAGCAGGTTGACCTCCCCGGTCGACGAAGCGGCCAGCGGCCCGTGCACCGACACCGAGCTCGCGGCCGGCGACCGGGTGACCACCGACCAGGTCGTGGTCACCGTGCTCAACGCCGGCTCACGCTCCGGCCTGGCCGGACGGGTCACCAGCGACCTCGCCGACCAGGGCTTCGTCGAGGGCCGGTCGACGAACGCACCCAGCGGCACCGAGGTGACCCGGGTCCAGATCTGGACCGACTCCCCCCGCAGCCCCGAGGTACGTCTGGTGCGCAGCTACCTGGGGAACGTCAACGTGGTGCGCCGCGACCCGGTCGGCGAGGGCGTCACCGTGGTCGTCGGCGACAACTTCGGGGAGCTCAGCAACGGCCGGGCCAGGGTGGGCGTCCGCGAGGACACCACCGCCTGCCTCGCGGGCTGACACCCGCCGCTCACGGCCGCCGGTCGCGGTCGTCCTCGCCGAGCCACTGGGCCAGCCGCCCGCCCTGGCTGACCTGGCGCAGCCGCCGCTCGGTCTGCTCGCGCTGACGGCGCGGGCAGACCACCAGCAGGTCGTCGCCGTGCCGCAGCACCGTGCGCGGGTCGGGCACCAGCGTGTGGCCGTCACGGACCACCATCGAGATGGAGGACTCGGGCGGCAGCCGCAGCTCACCGACCTCGACGCCGTGCAGGCGCGAGCGCTGGCTGATCGTGATCTGCAGCAGGTCGGCCGCGACGCGCTCCAGAGGCGCGGCCTCGACGTCGAGGTCGCGCGGCTCGAGCGGCCGGGTGACGCCGAGCCAGCGGGCCACGAGCGGCAGGGTCGGGCCCGTGAGCAGGGTGTAGGCCACCACCAGGACGAAGACCACGTCGAAGAGGTCCTCCGCCCCCGACACCCCCTCCGAGAGCGGGATCGTGGCCAGCACGATCGGCACCGCCCCGCGCAGCCCGGCCCACGACATGAAGGACACCTCGCGCCACGGCATCGGCTGCACGACCGTCGAGACCAGCACCGAGACCGGCCGGGCGACCACCGTGAGCACCAGCCCGGCGACCAGGGCCATCACGACCGTGGACCAGGTGATCCGGCCCGGGGAGAGCAGCAGCCCGAGCATCACGAAGAGCCCGATCTGGGCCAGCCACGCCACGCCCTCGGCGAAGGAGCGGGTCGTGCCGCGGTGGGGCAGCTCGGCGTTGCCGAGCACGAGGGCGGAGACGTAGACGGCCGCGAAGCCGCTGCCGTGCAGGGCTGCGGCCGCGCCGTAGGCGAGCAGCGTGAACGTGAGGACCGCGAGCGGGTAGAGCCCGGAGGACGGCAGCGCGGCCCGGCGCAGCGACCAGGCGCCGGCGAAGCCGACCGCCAGACCGACCACGAGACCGAGCGCGAGCTCACCGAGCACGATGGCCACGATCACCGGGACGCCGTGGTCGGCCACCGCGCCGGTCGAGATCAGCGTGACCAGGACGACCGTCGGGGCGTCGTTCAGGCCCGACTCCGCCTCGAGGCTGCCGAGCAGGCGGCGCGGCAGCGGCACGACGCGCAGCACCGAGAAGACCGCGGCGGCGTCGGTCGGCGAGGTGACGGCCCCCAGCAGGATCGCCAGCTCCCAGGGCAGCCCGAGCAGGTAGTGGGCCGCGACGGCGACGACCAGCACCGAGACCGCGACACCGATCGTGGCCAGGGACAGACCCAGGCGCATCGAGGGACGTACCTCGTCCCACTTCGTGGTCAGCCCACCCTCGGCCAGGATCAGGGCGAGCGCGGCGAAGCCGAGGGCGTGGGCGAGCTGGGCGTCCTCGAAGCCGATGCCGAGCCCGGACTCGCCGAGGGCGACCCCCATCAGGAGGTAGATCAGCAGGCTGGGCAGTCCGGCGCGCGAGGACAGGCGTACGGCCAGGATGGCCAGGAGCGTCACGGCCGAGCCGACCAGCAGGAAGCTGTCGAGCTGCTCGACGTCGAAGCTCATCTCACCTCGGCGGGGGCTGGGGGGCGCGGACCCGCAGCCTACCGTCGCCCGTCAGCGGGCGAGGTCGTGCACGAACTCCGTGAGCTGGGCCAGGTTGCGGCACTCGACCATGGGCACGATCGCGCCGTACGCCGAGGCGGCGCTGTCGCCGGTGTCCCAGTGCCGGCGCCGCTCGGGGTTGAGCCAGTGCGCGTGCCGGGCGGTCCCGGCGAGGTCGCGGACCACGTCCAGCGCGAGGTCGCCGTGGTTGGAGCGGGCGTCACCGAGGACGAGCAGCGAGCTGCGGGAGGTCACGGCGTCGGCGTGCTCGGAGGCGAAGCGGCTCAGCGCCCGGCCGTAGTGCGTACGCCCCCAGGTGGCGGCCTTGTCGGTGTCGGCGGCGAGCGCGGTCATCGTGTCGACCAGGTCCCCGCCGGGGGTGAAGTGGTGCGTGACCTCGTGCACGGTGTCGACGAACGTGAACGCCCGGACCGCGGTGAACTGCTCGCGCAGCGCGAAGACCAGCATCAGCGTGAAGCGGGCGAACGACGCCACGGACCCGCTGACGTCGCAGAGCACGACCAGCTCGGTGCGGTGCGGGCGACGCGGCTTGTGGTGGGTCACGAGAGGGACGCCGCCGGTCGACATCGAGGCGCGCACGGTCCGCCGTACGTCGAGCGGCCCGCGCCGCCGGGCGTGCTGCTCCTGGGTGAGCCGCGAGGCCAGCCGGCGCGCCAGCGGGTAGATCTCGCGGCGCAGCTCGTCGAGGTCGGCACGCCGGGCGGTGGTGAGGTCGAGCCGGTCGAGCGAGGGACGTACGGCGACGTCCGCCACGTGCTCGGCCCCCTTTTCCTCGGCGATCCGGCGGCGGGCGTCGTCCTCCACGCGGCGGGTGAAGTCGCCCACCCGGCGCCCGGCACCGCGCTCGGCGGCCTCGCCGTCGAGGCCGCCGTCGACCAGGCCCTGGGCGATCCGGCCGACCAGGTCGGCCGGGGAGACCCGCTGCAGCGCGGTGTAGGCCGACCACGACGACAGCCCGGGCCCGCGACCGGGCATCGCGCCGAAGCGGCCCAGCGCCTCGGCCGCCAGCGCGGCCAGGGCCTGCTCGTCC
>JBBSKO010000143.1:0-6149 GCA_038256225.1 Propionibacteriales bacterium
CTGCGCGCGATCGCCCTGGAGGTGGCGGGTCTCGACGTCCGGCCCCAGGTCGCCATCCGGGACCCGCACTTCCTGGGTCGGCCCGACCTCGTGGACGCCGACCTGCGCGTCGTCCTCGAGGCGGACTCGTTCACCTGGCACGGCGGCAGGGCACAACTGGCCCGCGATGCCCGGCGCTACAACGCGCTGGTCGTCGCCGGGTGGCTCGTGCTGCGGTTCAGCTGGGAGGACGTCATGCGCGAGCCGGCGCTGGTGCGCGCGACGATCGAGGCGGCCGTACACCGACAGGCACAAGTCTGCTTCCGTGGTGCCTGCGCCGCCTGAGGGGCGGAGTCCTCCGCACTTCTGCCGGTCGGTGTACGTCGCTCAGGCGAAGACGCCGCCGGGGAACGCCCCGGCCGCGACGGCCTGCTTGGCGAACGGGCGGGCCAGCTCGCGCAGCCGGGTGGCCTTCTCCTCGCCCAGCGCCGCCCAGGGGGCCAGGCCGAGGCGGTCGGTCTCGGCCTCGACCTGCTGGCGCAGGGCCGTGCCGTCGTCGGTCAGGTCGCCGCCGGGCGTCATCAGGCCCCGGTCGGTCAGCGCGTCGACGCTGGCCTGCCACTCCTCGGCCGACCAGCCGCGGGTGGCCTGGGCGGCGGCGACGGTGAAACCCTTGCCGGTGGCGGTGTGGCTGACCAGGGCCTCGCGGCCGCTGAGCCCGGCGTGCAGGAGCGCGGCCACGTGGCCGTCACCGCGGTGCTCGCGCACGAGGGTCAGCGCGTGGAACAGCACGAGGTGCGGCTCCTCGGGCCACGCCATGTCGGCGTGCGCGGCGTGCAGGGCGCGCCCCTCGGGCGTGCAGCCCTCGGCGAGCTCGCGGGCGATCCCGGCGGCCTCGACCATCTCGGCGGAACCGAGGACGTCGTCGCCGAGCAGGTGCCGGTAGGCGACGTCGACGCCGCGGTAGCGGGCCTCGTGGACGTCCTCGGGCGAGGCGATCTCCCAGGCCGAGGGGATGAAGTGGCCGACCAGCGAGGGGTTGAAGACGTAGAAGGTCGCGGTGACCGGGCCGCCCCCCACGCGGCCCATCGGGGCGGCGCGGCCGGCGAAGTAGCACATCCGGCCCTTGCGGAGCCCGAGGTCGACCAGGGACGACTCGACCTCCGGGGAGAAGTAGCAGAGGGCGTGCAGGGTCTCGAGGGAGCGGGCGGTGCGTCCGGCGTCGTGGGCGTCCATGGGCACATGTGTACACGGAGCGCCCCCTGCCGCCCCACGCCCACCTCCCCGGTACGGACCACCCCGCCTCGTTGCGGATCGGCAACAGGGTTTGTCGCGGGCGCCGGAGCCGGGCAGGCTCGCAGGATGAGCGACGCGCAGCCCACCGACCAGCCGGACGACGCCGAGATGCGACGGCTCTACTTCGAGAGCCCCGCCTGGGACGAGCGGTACGCCGCCACCGACCGGATCTGGAGCGGGCGGGTCAACCCGGTGCTGGCCACCGAGGCCGCCTCGCTGACGCCGGGCCGCGCGCTCGACGTGGGCAGCGGGGAGGGTGGGGACGCGATCTGGCTCGCGACGCAGGGCTGGGAGGTCGTCGGGCTCGAGTTCAGCCGGGTCGCCCGCGAGCGCGCCCTGCGGCACGCCACCGACGCCGGGGTGGCCGACCGGACGGCCTGGCGCGACGCCGACGTGCGTACCTGGGAGCCCGGCGCGGAGCGCTGGGACCTGGTCACCTCGCACTTCTTCCACCAGCCCGACCAGCGGCTGCCCGACGTCGTACGACGCCTCGCCGGTGCCGTCGCCCCGGGCGGCACCCTGCTCGTGGTCGGGCACCACCCCGCCGACCTGGGCACCGGCGCGCGGCACGGCGACCCCACCTGGCTCTTCACCGCCGAGGGCCTCGTCCCGGCGCTGGACCCGGACGCCTTCGAGCTCGAGACCGTGGAGGCCCGGACCCGGACCGGTGCGCACCCCGACGGCGGCACGGCGGACGTCACCGACGCCGTCCTGCGGGCCCGCCGGCGCTGACGTCCGACGGGCCGGTGACTCCCGGCCGTCGGCGCGGTCGGACACGATGAGGAACGCCCGCCGACCCGGCGCGGGCGCCACGACCGGGAGGAACCCCATGGGACGCATCGTCGCCTGCTTCTTCACCACCGTCGACGGGGTGGTGGAGTCGCCGCACGAGTGGCACTTCCCCTACTTCGACGAGGACATGGGGCGCGCCGTCGAGCAGGTCACCGCGGAGGCCACGGCCTACCTGATGGGCCGCACGCTCTACGACCAGTGGTCGCAGTACTGGCCCGGCAACACCACCGACGACTTCGGCGACGTCATCAACCCGATCGCCAAGTACGTCGTCTCGTCGACGCTCACGCAGGCCGACTGGGAGAACACCACGGTCATCCCGGGCGACGACGCCGCGCGCCGGGTCGCGGAGCTCAAGGCGGCGACGACCGGCACGATCGCCATGTCGGGCTGCGCGACCACCGTGCGCTGGCTGCTCGCCGAGGGGCTCCTGGACGAGCTGGTGCTGCTGGTCGACCCCCTCGCGGTCGGCACCGGAGCCCGGCTCTTCGATGACGGCGACCGCACCCCGTTGACCCTGCTGTCGAGCGAGGCGTTCGGGACCGGCGTGCTGCACCTGCGCTACGCCCCGGCCCCGCGGGTCGCCGCGTCGGCCCCGGGCCCGGCATCATGAGGGGATGCCCGACGACCTCGCGGTGACCAGGTCGCTGGTCATCCCCGCCGCGGAGCTGCGCGAGCGCTTCTCCCGCAGCTCCGGTCCGGGCGGCCAGGGCGTCAACACCGCCGACAGCCGCGTCGAGCTGACCTGGGACGTCGCCGGCTCCGCGGTGCTGACCCCCACCCAGCGCTCCCGGCTGCTGGAGCACCTCGGGCCACGGCTGGTCGACGGTGCGCTGACCATCGCGGCCAGCGAGCACCGCACCCAGCTGGCCAACCGGCGCGCCGCCCGCGAGCGCCTCACGGTCCTGGTGCGCGACGCCGCTGCTCCGCCCCCGCCGCCGCGCCGGGCGACCCGGCCGACCCGCGGCTCGCAGCGGCGCCGCCTCGACACCAAGAAGCAGCGCGGCCAGGTCAAGCGCGGCCGCCGCGGCGGCGGGTGGGACTGACGGTCGTCCGGCCTGGTTCGATGACCGGGTGAGCCCGATGCGTCGTCGTACCCTCCTGCGCGGGCTGGGCCTGCTGGCTGGCGCGGGCGCGGCCGGCGGCCTGAGCAGCTGTGGAGACGACCGCGTGCCCCCACCCCCGCCCACCAGCCCCGACGGCCTCCCACAGGGCCGGCTGACCTACGGCGACGACCCCAGCCAGTACGCCGAGCTGTCCCGCCCGGCCGGTGACCCGCGCGGTGTGGTCGTGGTGCTCCACGGCGGGTTCTGGCGCGCGGAGTACGGCCTCGACCTCGGCCGGCCGCTGGCCGCCGACCTGACCGGGCGGGGCTGGGTGACCCTCAACGTCGAGTACCGCCGGGTCGGCAACGGCGGGGGAGTGCCCGAGACGCTCGACGACGTCGCCGCCGCGATCGACCTGATCGCCGGGGCCGACCTCGGGCTGGACCTGTCGACCGTGGTGACGCTCGGCCACTCCGCGGGCGGCCACCTCGCCGCCTGGGCGGCCTCGCGCGGACGCGACGAGCGCTGGGCCGGCGGGGTGGACGTGACCGCGGTGGTCAGCCAGGCCGGCGTGCTCGACCTGCGCGCGGCCGCCGAGGAGGGGGTCGGCGGCAGCGCGGTGGAGGACCTGCTGGGCCACCACTACGGCCCCGACGACGCGATCGTCGACCCGGCCCGACAGGTCCCGCTGGACGTGCCGGTCTGGTGCGTGCACGGCACCTCGGACCCGATCGTCCCCCCGTCGCAGTCGGCGGGCTACGTCGAGGCGGCGACCGCCGCCGGCGCCGAGGCCACGCTGGTCGAGGTCGACGGTGACCACTTCACCGTCATCGACGTCTCCTCCCCGGCCTGGGCGCGCACGGTCGAGGTGCTCGACGCCCTCGCCTGACCGCGTCGTCGGGCCGCGTCGTCGGGCCGGTCGCCTACCAGGACCCCGCCGTGCGCCGCCGCGACTCCGGGCCCGGCCCGGGCTGGCAGTGCGGGCACCACCACGTCCGCCGGTTGCCGGGGTCGTTCTCCAGCTCGGCCACCATCCGGACCTCGGTGCCGCAGCGCAGGCACGGCCGCCGCTGGCGACCGGAGACCCAGTGGGTCTCGCCGCGGGTGCCCAGACCGGTGGTGACCTGGTAGGCGCCCTCGACGGTCGCGGAGTGCCGCAGCGCGAGCGCGGCCCGGTCGACCAGGCGGACGAGGTCGACGCCGCCCACCGGCGTCCAGGGGCTCACCCCGGTCAGGTAGGCCAGCTCGTTGGCCCACAGGTTGCCCAGCCCGGCCATCCGGGTCTGGTCGAGCAGGGCGGTCACCAGCGCGCGGTCCGGGTCCGCGGCGAGGCGTCGTACGGCGGCCGCGGCGTCCCAGTCCGGTCGCAGCGGGTCGGGTCCGAGGTGGCCGACGAGGCGGTCCTCGTCCCGGGTGCGGACCAGGTCCAGCTGGTGCAGCCGCCGGCCCCACCCGGTGCCGCCGGTGGTCTCCAGGACCACGCGGACCTCGTTCATCAGCCGGGTCGGCAACCGCTTGCCGGGCCCGGTCACCGACCACTCGCCGTCCATCAGCAGGTGGGAGTGCAGCGTCACCGGCTCGGGGTCGACGCCGTCCGGCGGACCGGCGTCGAAGCGGGTCAGCAGGTGCTTGCCGTACGTCGCGTGCTCCACCAGGGTGCGCCCGGTCAGGTCGCGGGTGGCCAGCCGCGGCACGCGCAGGTCCGTACGGACGACGCGCTGCCCGCGCAGCCGGCGGTCGAGCCGCCGCGCGAGCTTGTAGACGCTGTCGCCCTCCGGCACCCCGCCAGTCAACCAGCGTCCCGGCGGGGCCCCTCCCACCCGCCCGGCCCGCCGGAACCGTCATCTCGAGGCGCCGCGAGCGTCATCTCGGCTGTCCGGGAGCGTCATCTCGGCGGGGTGGGCAGACTGGGGGCGTGCCCGCCCGTCTGCGCCTCCTCGACCCGACCACCGTCGCCGCCGCCCTGGCCCGTCTGCGCGCCGGCGAGGAGGAGAAGGGCGACCGGCGGCTGCTGGTCAAGCACTACCTCGCGGTGCTCGAGGACCGGGTGCCGGGACGCTCGGTCGAGGTACGCGTCCCGCCGTACGCCGCGGTCCAGGCCGTCCCGGGCGTGCGGCACACCCGGGGCACCCCGCCGGCCGTGGTGGAGACCGACGGCGGCACCTGGATCGACCTGGCCAGCGGCGCGACCACCTGGGCCGAGGCCGAGGCGGCGGGGCTGATCCGCGCCTCGGGCCAGCGCGCCGACCTCGCGCCGCACCTGCCCCTCACCTGAGCCGCGCTGCTGGCTAGCGTGGGGCCATGAGCTCCGAGAACCCCACCGGCGACCTCCGCGACCGCGTCCGGGACCTGCTGCCCGGGCTGCGCGCCGACCTCGAGGACCTGGTCCGGATCGAGTCGGTCAGCGCCGACCCCGCCCGCGCCGGGGAGGTGCGGCGCAGCGCCGAGGCCGTCGCGACGCTGCTGCGGGCCGAGGACTTCGAGCGGGTCGACGTGGTCTCCGTCGACGGCGGCGCCCCCGCGGTGATCGCGCACAAGGCCGGGCCGGCCGGTGCGCCGACGGTGCTGCTCTACGCCCACCACGACGTCCAGCCCGAGAACGACCACGCCGACTGGGACAGCCCGCCGTTCGAGCCCACCGAACGCGACTCGCCGACGGGTCGCCGCCTCTTCGCCCGCGGCGCGGCCGACGACAAGGCCGGGATCGTGGCCCACCTCGGCGCCGCCCGCGTCTTCGGCGCGGACCTGCCGGTCACCCTGACGGTCTTCGTCGAGGGCGAGGAGGAGGTCGGCTCCGAGACCCTGCCGGCGCTGCTGGCCGAGCACCGCGAGCGGCTGGCCGCCGACGTGATCGTGATCGCCGACTCCGGCAACTGGGACGTCGGGGTCCCCGCGCTGACCACCAGCCTGCGTGGCCTGGTCCGGATGGACGTCACCGTGCGCACCCTCACCCACGCCGTGCACTCCGGGATGTGGGGCGGGCTGGTGCCGGACGCGCTGATGGCGCTGACCCGGCTGCTGGCGAGCCTGCACGAC